>SIAL01000193.1 GCA_009691815.1 Gemmataceae bacterium
AAACCATAGAGTAGTGCAAAAAAGAATGCAGTTTTGATTTTGGTCACAAGGAACCGCCCAAAGGTAGGAAAAGTCAAGGGAGGTAGTTATAGTTTACCACGCTAGGGGTGGTGAGGCCAACCCAAATGCCCTTATGAATCCAAAACATTGAAGAATAGGGCTTTAGGGCGGATGGCGGGCCAGGTTCGGCTAGAATTGGTCCGGAAACAAAAGAAACGGCCCCTGCCCGTCCAAGCCAAGGCACTTTCCCTCCTTAAGGAAGAAAAACCCCGATAAGGAAGAAAACCCCGCTTGGAGGGAAAGGGAAAAAACTTGACGGGATCTTACGACGCCCAAAAGGTTTTCGTTTCCCCTTTTGAGGGAAATTCAAGGATCCTTGGCAGGCACTTTCTCGCCCCAAAGGGTAAAGGGAAAAATCCTATAAATAGAATGTTGAAAAACAAAGACTCCGGGTCGGAAAACGAGGACGGATGAAGGCATCATGCGTGTACTGCTTCAACGGGTTTCGCGGGCAAAAGTCCTTGTAGATGGGCAAATCACCGGGCAAATTGGCCAAGGAATCCTTGTTTTCATTGGGGTCGGCAAGGAGGATGGCAACCCGCAAATCCAATGGATGGCCGAAAAGATCCTTAACTTACGAATCTTTGATGATGCCTTTGGTAAGGTGAATCTCTCCTTGTTGGAAAGGGGGGGAAGCCTCTTGGTTGTGAGCCAATTTACCCTTTATGGGGAATGCAAAAAAAGTAGGCGCCCCGATTTTTCGGCGGCGGCCCCGGGGGTTTTAGCCAAAGAGATTTATGAAAATTTTGTCCAACATTTACGGGCGAAGG
This sequence comes from Gemmataceae bacterium, assembly GCA_009691815.1. Classification (GTDB taxonomy): domain Bacteria; phylum Planctomycetota; class Planctomycetia; order Gemmatales; family Gemmataceae; genus SYLG01. The sequence goes on from SIAL01000193.1 coordinate 831, forward strand.
GTGTTTTGGTTGAAACGGGAATCTTTCAGGCAATGATGGAGGTCGAATTGACCAACGATGGGCCAGTGACCCTTTGGTTGGAAACTCCACCCCTGATTGGGCAGTTGGATGGTACAATGGTAGGTAATCCCCAACAGTGAGGCGATTATGAAATGGACATTAGCGGTTATTTTACTTTTGGGAATCCTGCCCTCGGGCAAGGTCCTCCTCGCCCAAGACCTCCTTGCTGAAGTTTCCGCCCGTCGAAAGGTTGCCATCGATTTGGCAAAATCCCGGGTTAGCGAAGCCATCCTTGCCAGCCGTCGTGCCTCGGATATCCGGGCCCGGGAAATTTTGGCAGAGGCCCGTGCCGCTCTTAGGCGCGAAACCGACCTTCCCGATACGACCATAAGTGAACTTGACCGGGCCATTACCCGAGAATTGGATGTTTTGGGCCAGGCAGCTGGAGCTGCGCCAATCCTTCCCTTGCCCAAACCGGGAACAGGTCAACCCCTTGCCAAGGAACGGGCCCAAATAGATGAGGAGGGCCTCTGGAACGATCGGCGGCGCAAAGCCGAGGCTGATTCCAAATTAGTCGAAAGGCGGGAAAAGGCTTTTGAAGGGCAATTGGATGGGGTTGATAAATCGGCGATAGCCCCCAAGGAGGATTTCAGCGGGCCTTCCGCTCAACGGCAAAAAATCCTCGCCAATCGTGCCTCGATGGATGGGCATCCCACCGCCGCCGAAAAAACCATTATCAAAAAGCTGTCCCAACCCTTTGGCCGGGAAATGGACAAGGTCTCCCTTGACGACTTTTTCAAATACCTAAGCGACAAGCATGGCATTGAGGTTTTGTACAGTCAGTCGGATCTGGATTCCCAAAGCGCGGACATTCTTTCGGCAGCCACCCCCAAAATATCGGGAAAACTGACCGTCAGGAGTGCCATTCGCTTGGTTGTTGCCAAATATAATCTGAGTTATTGGATAGTGGATGAAGGCATTGAAGTTGTTAGTCAAGAAAAATCTCGAACAACCTTACTTACGCGAACCTATTATGTCGGGGATCTTGCCGCGGTCTTTGCTCCCCCCACTTGGAATTATCAAATTTGGCGCAATGCATGGGGCAATCCTGTGGTCTTGTACGGCCCCAATCCCGCCGGAACCCCTTTGGGTCAACAGCTCATCATGAGGCAAAATGTCGAATCGCTGATGCAGATGATCATGGGAATCGACACCCAAGGTTTTGGCGCCGATGGGCAAGCCCGAATCACCTATCACCCCGCCACCATGTCTTTGGTGATCAAGGCCACGGCTGAAAACCATCAAAAGATTATGGGTGGAACTAGGTAGCCCATTTCTTTGGTAAAGCCCCAGAACGCAAGCAAAAAGTTCTTGTCCCTGTCTGAAACAGGGATTAGTGGCTAAAAAGCGGGGTATGACCCCGACTCAAACAAATTCTACTCGTGTGAAATCTTCCGCCCCAGGCGACCCTCACCGGCCCTATGGGGTGTGGTCTGGTGTTTTTTTGGTCGTGGCCAGCATGGTCGGTGCCGGAATCCTTACCTCCCCTGGGTATACCCTTCAACAAACAGGCAATCCTTGGGGGCTGTTGGCCATTTGGGTTTTGGGTGGGATCATGGCCTTGTGCGGGGCGCTTTGCCTTGCGGAAATGGCTACGGCGCTTCCCCGCATGGGTGGCGATTATGTTTTTGTACGGGAGGCTTTTGGGCGAGAAACCGGGGCGGTTGCCGGATGGGCGACCTTTTTTCTCGGGTTTGCGGCCCCAACCGCGGTGGTGGCTCGGCTTTCCGCGAATTACCTGACCGCCCCATTTATAGATATGGGCACGGATTTTATCCCCCATTGGTTCTGGGCGCACCGGGAACCTATTGTGGCAACGCTTTTGATTTCCCTGATCAGCTTGGTCCACTGCCTAGGGGCGGCAGAAAGTGCGGCTCTTCAGGCGATAACGACCCTAGCCAAGGTCGTAATGCTCCTTGGTTTGGCGGGGGTTGGTTTTTTTCTGGGCAAGGGAGATTGGGGCCATTTTACCGCCGGTCATTGGCCCCATGGGAGGGAATGGTCCGCACTTGGGACCGGGCTTGCCTATGTGGGTTATGCGTATGCCGGTTGGAATGGCGCGGCCTACCTTGCCGGAGAAATTCGCGATCCACGCAGGCAATTGCCCTATGCTTTGGTAGGTGGTTGTCTTGGGGTAACTGCGTTGTATTTGCTCTTAAATGGGTATTATGTTTGGGCGATAGATATGGAAAAGATCCAATCGCTAAACCCAAGTGAGGCGGGTCGAATCGCAGAGATCGCGGCGAGAGAATCCTTGGGATCTGGAATCGCGGGGATTGTGGCCATCCTATTTGGGGTCGGGTTGGTGGCTTCGGCAAGCGCCTATCTTCTTACCGGGCCCAGAGTGGTTGTCGCCATGGCACGGGATGGCGCGTTTCCCCGATTTGCCGGAACCATTTTGGTTCGCCGTGGAACCCCCGCAATGGCCACGGTTTGCCAAGGGGTGGTTAGCATCGCGTGTTGTTGGTCCGGCTCCTTTTTGGAATTGTTGGACTATACCTCGGTTGGGCTAACAGCGGTTAGTGCCATTGTGGTTGCCAGCATCATCCCCCTTAGGCACCGGACCGATTTGGCCCCTGCCTTTCGCGTGTGGTTTCATCCCCTACCGGCATTCCTCTATTTACTACTCTCCGGTTGGACCATTGTTGTGATGGTAATGGACTCGGACCGTCGTCTTCCGTCCCTTTTGAGTTTGGTAACGATCGCCCTTGGGATTCCCGCGGCGAAATGGGTTTTGGCAAATGGACGAAAGGCTCCAACGGAACCGATTGAAAGCCCATGATCATCGACCGATTAATTAGCCCAGAGCGTCGTTGCAAAGTTCCCGGAAATGTCTCATAAGGACGCCGACGGTGATCATGCCCACCGGCTTTTCGCCACGCACCACGGGTAGGTGGCGATACCCTGTCCCGTCCATGATTTGAAGTACTCGCGCCAAGTACTCTTTTTCTTGAATCGTATGGGGATTTTGGGTCATAAAACGGCTAACGGGTAGTTCTAGGCCGGGAGGTCCAAGAGGGGCAATTCGGTTGAGGATATCGTTTTCGGTTAGGATGCCAGCAAGGGAACCATTATCTCTGATAAGGATGGCAGATGTGGAATTTTCGAGTTCCATACCTTCAAGGACAAAACCAACCGGCGTGGCCATTGGATAAATGGGAACCTTGTTTGGGCCAAGTTTTGCGACGGTGTCACGAAGTAGGCTCCATTCGACCCTGTCCTGAGGAATGGCGGACCCTTCGTTGGCAAGGGGAGTCCAACAATCGGGGCACCAAGGGTCCCCGGAAATGACTCGGGTATTGCAGCAGGGGCAATTCATAGTGTGCCCCCCTGTCTGGGGAAATACAATTCAGGAGCATTAGCCTTATTCGATTTCGGATAATCAGGAAGAATCCAAGCTTGGGAAATGGTGTTATTTGTGCTATTTCCCCCTCCCCCCATAGCCAAAGTAGGAAGGCGTGAAGGAAAACGCCTAGCCACGAATATTCCGAAACAAGTTGGTTCCGTCGGGTTGTTTAGTCCCATTGCGGCCAGAGCAACTGCAAGCGTTGGCGGGGTGGTGGTCGGGTCATGGATCAAAAATTGGCCGGGCTCGGATCCCATTTTGGATTTTGAAGCAAGCATTCCAGAATTCCAAATTAGTCCTTTTTCTGGATCACAATCATAGCTCATAGGTCGGCCATGATGCAGGTCAAGTCGATGTTTTTTGCTGAGGTGGCGATCAATCAAGTCGTCATGGTTGGCGTCGTTGTGAACCCTGCAATTTTGCCATATTTCCACCACCGCACAGCCACGATGACTGGTTGCGGCATCAAGGATTTCGTCTAATTGATCGACTTCGACATCAAGAGTTCGGGCATAAAAACCGGTCCCGGCAAGGATAATCAAGCCCGCCAAGGGTAGGGGGGAACCTCCCGGATTGTGGTAATCAAGGGGTCCGGAAATGGGCGTTGCCAATCCCCCGGCCCCCGCGGCACATTCGTTGTTTACAAGGAGTACTTTAACCGGGTAGTTTTGTCGAACCAAACCCAAAAAGGGGCCAAGGCTAGGGCCACTTAGCTCGCCATCCCCCGCTGCGACCCAAATCATGGCCTCGGGCCAGGCGTGACAAAGTCCCATTGATGCGTGAATCACCGCCCCGGTTGGGCAATGCGCCTGATGGACGGACAGCCAATCGCCCAGAAGTCCGAAACAACCGGGAGCGCCGAGGACTACTACGGGAACGCCGTTTTCCAGATAAGGCGTTAGGTGTTCCAAAATGGAGTAGTTGCCGCAACCTGGACACCATCCTTGTTTTGGGGAAGGGGAGGATTTCTGGGGTGAATGGAGGGAAGCTAGGTGGGTGTTGGGGGCATTGCCATTTATTGAAATTGCCCCGTTTGGTGCCAAATCGGGCCTCTGCGAGATGTATTCTGTTTCCTGAGTTTTGGGTTCTAAAGCAATTTGATGTGACATTTTTGGCAAATTGGAAAGCCCTTGTCCCATGTGAATGGGCTCTTCCCGGTTCCATAAATTCGGTACATGGGTAACCGAGGTGATTGCCTCAAGGTGGATCCATGTTTTAGCGACTATTTCAAGGGCTGAAGGCGAAGCAATGACCGGCGATCTGGGCATATCGATTGCTTGGGCTATTTCTGGATCGAGAAAAACGAGTCCACTTCCTGATCGAAATGGAATTTGAGTGGGAAGGAAGGAACGAAAATCCCCGGCACCTAAAACAAGGGTAAACGCGCCCCCCATCCACGCCCCCCACGCGTTCCAGGCCGCCGCCCATGGGCTTTCCGCCGAGTGAATGAGGATTCCACGGGATTCCAATCCTGCGGCCATAATTAATAAGGGCGCATAAGTAGGACTTTGGGGAGCGAAAATATGGAGTTGTTTTGGTGGCTGGGATATTGAATCCAAGAGGCCGGTAACAAGGGCTTCAAAGCCAGATGCCATTTTCCATAAGCCCCGATCCAAAAGGGGCACGGCGGGGATAGGCGTTTGCAATCCATCAATGGGTTGTTTGGTAGTTGACCCAAAAGCGGAATGATGGCCGGCTCGCACAAGGCTTTGGGCCATGTCCTTCATGGGGGGGTGATTGCGAAAATGTTCCTCGATCCATAAATCCCATGGACCAATTTCTAGACCAAAGCGGCCAGCAATCCATCCAAGGGGGGTAAAAGCGCGACAACGGGCCATTTCGCGGGGACTAAGAAGCCGCTGGGTCCGGCGCCAATGTCGGTCTAGATCCAATTCTCTTGGAAGGTTTAGAAATGACAAGGAATGGATTTCGACTTCCCTTTTTGCCGAATCCCATGGCAGTTCCTGAGGCATGGCTAATTGGCGGGCACTTAGGGCATCGGCATCCACAAGGACCCAAACTTGCTCTTTTTGTTGGGAAAATGCTTGTGGTAGGGCGTTGGCCCGAAATACGATCCAACCATCAATACCACCCTCTAAACCGTTTGTAGTTTCAGGATGGGACATATTGCCAGAATGAAATTCCATGGGAACAAGGGCGGAAAGATCAACCATTAAGTGGGATCCTGGGGTACCGGGTTCGGCCCGGATCCAGGCGGAGGGTTGGATGCAAAGCTCAACGGGGTACCCCTGCATACCAAAACCCCTTGCGGCTAACCGAGCGAGCTGAACCACTCCATCTCCCAAATCTCCCGCAATGCGAATTCGGAGTCGCCGGTGACCGGGGGCACCCTGTTGAATCCATTCATGACAGGTGAGGGAGATTGGGGTTGGGAGGTTGGGAATTGGGTTTTGGGAAGGGTCTGGTGGCAGGAGAGGTGGGTTCAAGGGCTCTCCTTATTAATGATTTGCGGTTTGAAATGCTCCGAGCCTGATTCCTTTTGCGTAGGTTGTTTAACAGGGCGCGGGGGCAGGGTATGAATGGTTCTTGGAAAATGTTGAGCGATAAACCGAAGGAGGATACGAGA
>SIAL01000194.1 GCA_009691815.1 Gemmataceae bacterium
CACAGTCATGGCAACGGTTTTTTGCCCGTGCAAACCATGATCCTTTTAAGCCCAATCGTTTTGCTTTTGGGGTTACCAACAGAAGTGTTTAATGCCTCTCAAGCCTTGGATGCCAACCAAGTAGAAGCTTCTTCCCGTGATATCAAAGACAAGGGTGAGGATTTTGGAGTTACCTTCACCCAACTGGAAAGAGCGGCCGGAACAGCAGAAAGTCGCTCCTTTTATGAAGGAAAAACCGTTCGCCTAACGGGAAGGTTTGTCGGCGATGATGACAAAAGGTTCACTCTCATTCGGTATAAAATCAACTGTTGCGCGGCGGATGCAGTCCCGCTAAACTCTGTAATCATGGTGGATCCCAAAATTTCTGAAAGGATTCCCCTTCAAAAATTACGAAACCAATGGGTTCAGGTTACCGGGAAGGTCCAATTCCTAAAAAAAATTGGCAAGGAAGAACATGTTAGTTCACTAATCCTAACCCCAGCGGAAGGAAAAACCTTGGATTCCCTAATTGAAATTGTTCCGCCCGATGCCAATCCTTATGTGAATTAAACTCGGAGATACCATGAAAAATCGTTTTGGGTACACCTTGGCAGCCTTTGGCTTAATACTAGGGTTGCTCATTTTGTTAACAACCGCCCCCAAATCCAACGCGTGTCCATTTTGTACCATGCAAGGACAGACGCTGACTGGGGAAATCAATCAGGCCAGCCTAGTCCTTTTTGGAACCCTTAAAAATGCCCGACTTTCCAACAACCCCGCGGAAGCGGAGGGATTTACCGATCTTGAGATCGAAGCAGTGATTAAGGATAACCCCATCCTAGAAAAAAAACAAACGATTACCCTGAAACGCTATTTACCTCAAGACAACAAGAAACCCTATAAGTATTTGGTTTTTTGTGATGTATTCGAGAAAAAAATCGATCCTTACCGTGGGGTAGCTTTTGACCTTTCGACGGATGTCGCCAAGTATCTTAAAGGGGCCACGGCGGTCGCCAAAGAACCAATTGCCAAACGCCTAGAATTTTATTTTGATTTTTTAGATAGTTCCGATTTAGAAGTATCCAATGATGCCTATAAGGAATTTGGAAACGCGGATTACAAAGATTTCCAGGCGATGGCTCCAAAACTTTCCGCCTCAAAGGTTTCTACATGGATTAAAGACCCAAAAACTCCAGCCTTTCGGTTGGGCTTATATGCTTCCATGTTGGGACATTGTGGGAAAAAAAGTGATGCCACAACGCTCCGCGCAATACTGGATGATTCCGAAAAACGACAATTGGGCAGCCTTGATGGAATTTTGGCCTCGTACACCATGCTTGCTCCAAAAGAGGGATGGGCCCTGATTACGGAATTAATGAAAAATGAAAAAAATGATTTCATGCTTCGGTGGGGCGCACTAAGGGCTGTTCGCTTTTTCTTTGACTATCGTCCTGACATTATCAAAAAAGAACAAGTAAAAGAATCCCTTTTACCCTTACTTGCACAAGGAGATATTGCGGATTTAGCGGTGGAAGATCTTCGAAAATGGAAAGCTTGGGATTTAACCAGCCGTATTTTGGGAATCAAAATGACCGAATCGTACAAAGTCGCAATTGTCAGAAGGTCGGTGCTCCGCTTTGCCATTTCCGCTTCGGTATCAAACGAAGAAGCTAAAGTTTTTGTTAATGCGTTGGAAAAGGAAAACCCAGAGGGGGTAAAAGATGCTAAGGAATTACTCAAATTAGAAGATCAACCCCCTAAACCCATGGTGACACCTCCCAAACCCTAACGCCATCGCTTCCCGGAAATGGGTCCTAGGCAAACGCTTGTAATTACGGGTGACTGGCACTTAACAAGAGGCATGTCACCTACAAATGTCTTGAATTGAAATTGGGTTACTTCGGCAATTGCAGATCCGAAACAGAAACATAATAAATGTCTAATCCCCCCTTTCCTCCGGGGCGGTCGCTAGAAAAATAAAGTGTTTTTCCATCTCGGGTTAAACGGGGAGATTTGGTTCCCCGTTTGGCATTATCAAAAATCAAGCTGGGGATAACTTTTGGCAAAGTCCAAATTCCCATTTGCAAATAACTAACAAATATTGCGTGACCTTGGTCCTTTTCTTGCCCCTGAAGAAACATCACTTTCCCATCCGGAGTAAGTGTTGCGGAGGAGAAACCTATAGGGATTTCATCAATCTGTTTGGCTTCGGCAAAACTGGGAACGGATCCTTGTGTTTTGGTTCCTTGGCAACGGAATAATCGCAGCCCATCTTCGGTTGTTTTGTTGAAATAGAGAATACATTGCTTTGTGGAAGAATCATGAACCCACGGGTGGGATTCGTCCAGGGGAGTTGCCGCCTCATTTATAGGTCTTGAAGGACCAAATCCTCTTTCTTCCCCGGAAACCAACGGACCATCGCGAAGAGATACATAAATGTCTTTTGGGCCTCCAGATTTATCCTTTGAAGAAGAAAAGAGTATCCATTGGGGGAAAACTCCCTCAGGAGAAACGAATGGGGTTTGGTCATCCCCGGTAGATTGTATTTGGGCACCTACCATTTCCTCTTTACCCAAGGTTCGTTTTGTTGAATCAAATTTGGCCCAAAAAATATCCCATTTTCCAGATTCCGATTTTCGAGTGAAATAAAGACGGCCCGGTATGAGTGATCGACCTCCTAAACAATAGTGGGGATCATCTTCATCGGCTTTGGTGTTTATCGATAAGGCATGAATTTTTATTTCAGCACCATAACTTGACGGCATATTTTGAACCAAAATAACTAGAAAAGCAATAAAACAAAATGTTACATTGTATCTCATAACAAATCTCCAATAATAGAATCAACCTTAACTCTACAAACTGGCGGAACATTGTTAGATATTTGCAATTTAAATCCTCATTCCATGAGTCTTTTGGCTTTATCCCGCATTTCCCCGGGAGTTTGAAATCGATCGTTCGGATCTTTGGCAATTCCCTTTAAAAGAAAGTTAACGATTTCATCGGAAAGATTGGGCATATACACCCGAGGGTTTTTTGGGGGAGAATTGATATGGTCAATGAGGGTTTGCATGGATTGGGTGCTTTCCCAAGGCATTCCTAAGCAAAACAACTCGTAGGCTGTTACTCCAAGGGCAAACATATCCACCCTATGATCTGTTGGACGGCGTCGAATGATCTCAGGCGCAAGGTAGTTTGGGGTTCCTGTGCGATTTCCTGGTCGACAAAAAGGTGGGGTATAGGGTATGGATAAACCGAAGTCAATTATTTTGATTTCACCCTCATTGGACACTAAAATATTGCGAGGGCATATGTCCCGGTGAAGGTATCCTGTTTTGTGAACATATTCAATTCCATCACATATTTGACATAGCAAATTAAACCTGTTATTTATTAACTTTGATGATTTTGTTTCAATCAAAAAGTTCAACCCCATTCCGTCTACTAATTCCATAACTATATAAGGATTCCCATCTTTAAAAATACCATATTCATGCGTTTGCATTATATTTTGATGTTTAAGGCCAAAACTTATTTCGCCTTCAATTGGTTTATCTAAACCCTTAAACCTCCCCTCAAAATGAAGCGTTTTTTCACGATCAAGAATTTTTAGACAGACCTGGCGGCCAACTTTGCGATCTAGGGCCCTCCACACCTTGGACATGCTCCCCTGTCCCGTTCGAGCAATTTTTTCAAACCGTTCGTCACCATTGATTTGAACAAGGCCTTCAAAGGGGGTTTTCTTTTTTTTAACCACCGGTTTTTTAGCAACCTTTACAACAGGTTTACCTAGGTTTTTCTTATCCTTGGTACCCTTAAACCAACCAGAAAACCAATCTGCCAAACCCATTCGTAACTCCCACTTTGTTTATATGCCTATTTTTCGCAAAAGTCGATAATTCTTGCTACCTCGGTACGCAAATCTTTTCGGTGAACGATTCGATCAATAAATCCATGTTGCAGCAAAAATTCGCTGGTTTGAAAACCTTCCGGTAATTCAATTCTTACCGTATTCCAAATCGTCCGTTTGCCGGCAAAACCAATGAGTGCTCCTGGTTCGGCAAAAGCAATATCGCCCTGCATAGCAAAACTGGCGGCCACACCCCCCATGGTTGGGTTGGTAAGTATGGAAATGTAAAGTCCACCGGATTTGTCATATCTCGCCAAGGCAGCAGAAACTTTTGCCATTTGCATTAGGGAGAAAATACCTTCCTGCATTCGGGCTCCCCCACCTGATCCGCTTACAAAAATTAAGGGTAAAGAAAGTCGGGTTGCCTCTTCCGCCGCAAGGGTTAATTTTTCTCCTACAACGGAGCCCATGCTACCTGCCATAAAAGCGAAATCGGTGATTCCAACCACCACGCCCCTACCACGAATGTAGCCCCGCCCTACCACCGCCGCATCAAGCATTTGGGTTTTGGCTTGCTCCCCATCAATCCGATCCCGGTAGGAAATGCGATCATGAAAACCCAAAGGATCCATCGGGATTAAGTCATTAAACCATTCTTCGAAACTATCCTCATCCAAGAGTTGGCGAATGCGATCCGCAGCGGGAAGGTAAAAATGGTGTTCGCATTCCGGACAAACATTGAACCGGTTTTCAGCTTCTTTTCGAAAAATAGTGGATTTGCATTTTGGACATTTTAACCAAAGACCTTCCGGGACCCCCCGCTTAGGTCGTCCGGAAATCGCCAAGGATGGCTCAGGATCAGGAGAAGGCATGAAAAGTCACCGGTTCCGTAAAAAATCTACCGCCATAAACTATCTCATGGACTAAGGGGGGTTGGGTCAAGGCCAGAGGCAATATATGTTTTATTTGATTAATTTAGTCATGTATTCTTTGCCCTGCCCTATTTTCTAATAAGATGGGCCTAAGAACAAGGGACGCTTTTGGTCATGAAACAATTCATTCTGCCAATCCTCATGGGTGCAACTGGGTGCATGGTATTGGTTGCGAGTGCCTTAGCCCTTTCCTTAGTTGTTGCACATCGGCGGGAAAATGTGGAATTGCTTCATGCCTCGTTTGATTCTTCCCGAGAGATCCTTCAGGCTTGGCACGAGTCCATTTCCTCCTCCCCATTAGCAGCTGAGTGGGATAACCCGCACTTTCGGATTTCCAACACAAGTTCCGCAGCCCAAGCTCGTTCGGTCCGTGATGGACTTCCGGCGGATATTGTTTCCTTAAATTTCGAACCCGATTGGCAAATTCTTGCAAAGGCAGGCTTGGTTCATCCTGATTGGCGTTCCCAATTACCCGGTGGCAAGGCCCCCTGGTATGCGAGTTTGGTCCTAATCGTCCGTAAAGGTAACCCTTATGGAATAAAGGACTGGGAAGACCTGATCACCAAACCCGTAAGCGTGATTATGCCCAACCCCAAAACTTCTGGAGTTGCCCGATTGGCCGTTTTATGTTTTTGGGAGGCAAGAAAGCGGGCAGGGAATGCCGATTCTGCCAATAAGGATTTGAAACTTTTGTGTAATAAGGTCCCTGTATTTGACCCAAGTATGCGTTCATGTACGACCACATTTGTGCAAAAAGGAATTGGCGATGTTCAAATATCTTGGGAACCGGAAGCTTGGCTTGAAATAGATCAATCGGCGGGTCAATTGGAGTTGATTCATCCCAAACTTAGTTTTCGAATTGAACCACCTATTGGAATGGTGGCACCTATTGCCAATGCCAAGGGGACCGGCAATTTGGTGCGTCATTACCTTAATTGGTTATACACGGAAAAGGCACAAAAAATATTGGCTCAACATCATTTTAGACCCGTGAACGAGGAACAGTTATTAGCTCACCAAAACCAATTTCCTCAGGTTCAATGGTTAACCATTAATGACATTGCCACCGATTGGAATAGTGCAGTAGATCGTTTTTTCTCTGACAATGGCCTTGTTGATCAAGCGTTAAGGGAGGCGGCAAAAAGATGAATCGCCTCCCCCCACGAATGTTACCGGGGTTTGGTTTGACCCTTGGCTTCACCCTTACTTATCTGGGCTTAGTAGTGGTTTTGCCCTTGGGTGCATTGATCTTTCAAGCCACAACTACTTCACCTTTGGATTTTTTAAGAAGTGCTTTTCATCCAAGGGCTCTTTCGGCCTATTGGATCAGTTTTATAACGGCGGGTACCGCCGCAATCCTTAACACCTTTGTAGGCCTTCTTTTTGCATGGGTCCTGGTTCGGTACCAATTTCCGGGCCGTCGGTTTATGGATGCCCTGATTGACCTGCCCTTTGCATTACCCACCTCCGTGGCAGGTTTAATTTATTCCACTTTGTATTCCGAGAAAGGATGGATGGGAGAATTCATTGGGCAATACGGAATCCATCTTTCCCATTCCTGGTGGTTAACGGTAATGGTCCTCTTGTTTACAGGATTTCCTTTTGTTGTTCGAACGGTACAACCCGTTTTGGAAGAATTGGACGGGGATCTTGAAGAGGCGGCGGCCATATTAGGAGCAAGTCGATTTCAGACCTTTTACAAAGTCATTTTGCCGTCCATTTTACCCGCCCTGATAACGGGTTTTTCCCTAGCCTTTGCTCGTGGTTTAGGGGAATATGGATCGATTGTTTTTGTGTCCAGCAATCTGCCCTATCGTTCCGAAACAGGACCGGTCCTAATCGTATCTAGGCTTGAGGAAAACGCAATCAACGACGCGACAGCAACCGCAATAATGATGTTGATAACCTCGTTTGTAATGTTGCTTTTGATCAATGCCCTCCAAAGGCGGGGGCAAACCAATGGTTGAATCAGGAATTTCGGAATTGTACCAACCTCAAACTAATGCCAATCAAAG
>SIAL01000195.1 GCA_009691815.1 Gemmataceae bacterium
GCCACAAACTCGACACAAACTCCCACAAAAGTGGTACAGCGAAAAAAGATCAGTGTGGTAAGGTCGGTGGAAAACCCGGCACAAACAGGAGAAAAGCTATAGACAAAAATGCTGCCAATCATGACCGTCTTTCGGCCAAATCGGTCAATTAGCCAACCGCCCAATAGTCCAAAAACTCCCCCACACAGGGCGGTAAGCCATAGGACCCTGCCGACCCAATTGGTGACATCGGGATGGTTGACCGGGAGCTTTAGCAATTCCGAAAGGGCCGGGGCCAATACCAATGGGGTCATCAAGAGTTCATAGGTGTCGAACAAAAACCCGATGGCCGCCACCGTAAGGATGAGCCATTGGGTCCGGCCAAATCGTGCGGTAGAACTGTTTTCAACAGGAGGTTTGGTGGTCACAGGTGGCCTCGACGGAGGGTTTGGAGCAAACGCTTGATGGGTACTTGGCTATTCTAGGATTTTGAGGTTCGCCCGGGAGGGGGGAAGGGATGGGGCCGTGGGAAGGCCCACTTTGCCTGAAATAGGCTCCTATTTTCCGGCCTCGAACAACGCTATGTTCATGGCGGGTAGGGAGTTGGGTCGGGAATGCAGCGTTCCAGAGAAGGCCTGTAAAGTTCGTTTTGCGGCGGCGGAGTATTTATCTCCCTTGGGGAATTTACCAAGTCGCACTAGGCAAATCGCCGCAATGCTGTTTCCCGAAGGCAGGGCCCCGTCGTACTGATCTTTCGCTTGGGCGAATAGTTTGTTTTCCTTGGGTGCGGCAATAAAAAAGCCTCCCAAATCCCCATCTTCAAACCGTTCAATCATGACATCGGCAAGTTTTTGCGATTCTAAAAGCCATCCCGGTTCACCTGTCGCCTCATGCAGGGCCAAAAGGCCATATATAAGATAGGCATAATCCTCAAGAAAGGCGGATTGTCTGGCCGTTGGTTTTTCCCCGGGAATGGCCGCCCAACTATGCAAGAGGCCCCCCTTGGAATCCCGCATTTTGGCGAGAACAAATTGGGCCGCCTGTTTGGCCATTTCGGTGGCAACGGGCAATTCAAGCTGTTTTCCCGCCGTCGCCAACCCCGCTATGGCAAGCCCGTTCCACCCCGACAAAACTTTGGTATCTCGAAAGGGACGGGCCCGTTTTTCCCGCTTCAAAAGGAGCCTCGCGCTTACGGATTGTAAGGCGGCATGGACCTCTTTCTCCGGGATTTTCAGCTCCTTGGACCATTCCAACGGGGTCTTTGGCTGCCTTAGGATGTGGTACTTGCCTTCGAAGTTGGGATCCCCCGGGGTGGCACCCAACAAGCGAACCAGAATCCTCCTTTCATCCTTGTCTGGAATGGCAATTTTCAATTCCTCGTCGGTCCAAACATAAAAACTGCCTTCTTCTTCATGGCCGGCAGGATTTAACGAATCAGCATCCAACGAACTATAAAAACCCCCTTCCGGGTCGGTCATCTCCCTTTTGAGGAAGGAAACAATATTCGTCGCGGTCCGCCGATGGGAAGTGCTGCGACCGAGCTTGGCGGCCCTTGAATAGACCTCCAGAAGCATGGCATTGTCGTAGAGCATCTTTTCAAAATGAGGAATTGTCCAAGTTCGTTCGGTGGTATAGCGGTGAAAACCTCCCCCCACCATGTCGTGGATGCCTCCGCGACCCATCTGGTCGAGAGTTCGCTCCAGTTTTGTGGCATAATCGGAACCGGGTTTGCGGGGTATGGCATGAATCCAAAGAAGCAGCGACCCGGGGGAGGGAAACTTGGGGCCTTTGAATTGCCTATCCGCATCGCCAAAGCCACCAAATTCGGGATCAAAACCTTCCTCTAAGGCGGCCAACGCCTTATCCACCATTTCCAGGCCGGGCTCTTTGATTGATCGACCCAAAACCGTCCCACCAAGGACCCGGGTGGTGGCTTGAGCGAGCGATTCGGCCTGTTTCTCCAATCCGACTCGATCTTCTGCCCAAAGTTTTACCACTCGAGCAAGGATCGTTTTGAAACCGCTAACCGGTTTTCCACCAAGAATACGATCTTCTCTGGGCCAATAAGTACCGCCGAAAATCGGTTTCCCGGAGGGGTCCAAGAACATGGAAAGGGGCCAACCCCCGGGAGTTCCCTGAGCGGCCAAGGCACTCATATAAACATGGTCGATATCAGGCCGTTCTTCGCGATCCACCTTGATACAGACAAAATGATCATTGAGGATTTTGGCCACACCCGCGTCAGAAAACGACTCTCGTTCCATGACATGGCACCAATGGCAAGCACTATAGCCAATAGAGAGGAAAACAATTTTGTTTTCCTTGCGGGCTTTGGCAAAGGCCTCGTCCCCCCAAGAAAACCAATCGACCGGGTTTTTGGCGTGTTGGATGAGGTAAGGGCTGGATTCCTTTATCAAGCGATTGAGCTTAATCGGTGGAGCCGGTTTTGGCGGATCTTGCGCCGGAGTTTGGGCCATGGTAAGGGCCAAAACCAAAACCGCGGGGCAAGATCCGGTCAGGGCCAGGATAGCCCTGTTTCGAAAAAATACCGGCATCATTTAAGTTCGACCTTGACCGAAGAGGGGAGCAAACAACGCTTTTCATCACAAGCTTGAAACTTAATAAGAACCTCAAGTGGCCCCTTGTCCCCCTCAGCCCGAATCACCTTGATGGGAATCTCCACTTTGCCTTCATAGATACTGTGGTCGCCCACCAGTTTGTCCTTGACCAGCTTGCCTTTGGGATAGTCCACTTTTACACTTTTGAGGGCGGTTTTGCCGGAAACCTTCACTGTCGTTTGGACATTTTCCAAATCCTCCAGGCCCACCGGATTGGCGTAAATGTGAAAGGGAGAAGCAATGTGCAAAGTAAGAGTCAACAATTGACTTCCCGGTTCCTTCCCCTCGGCCGCTTTAATGCTTGCTTTGATCACCTTGACTTCCTCCTCGGCCCAAAGGTCCGGGGCCGAAATCAAAAACAACAAACCCAAAAAGACACCATTTCGCAAGAGTGTGAACATCGGATGGCTCCATTAGACCCTTGGAGGAAAGGATAGGGTCTCTGTAGAATTAAAAGGAGAAGCAAGGGTCCAAGACAAGGGGTTGACCTATGAAAAATCGTGGAATTTGTGGTTCCTTGGCCCTTTCGGCCCTTTTGATCGGGCTTTCCGCCACCTTTTCAACGGGCCTATTGGCACAAGGTAACAAAAAAACGATACCTGCCATCAACAAGGAATCGGATGAACGATTAAAGGAGTTGGTGTCATGGTTCAAGGTTGTCCTTCCCAACGAGGAACCGGTCATTGTGGAGGGCAAAAACCTCGTCATCCTTACCCCTAAAGCCACCGGTAAGCGAGCCCAAGAATGGGTAACCCTTGCCGAGAAACATCGGGAACTTGCCATTCAAACTCTTGATCTGGACGAGTCCGACACCCAAGAAACCAAACTAGGCATCTTCCTTTGGGCGACCCCCGACCAATTCAAGAACTACATTCGCAGGGTGGAAAAACGCTCACCGAATAAAGATGACATTGTTGAAATTAATTCCGAGGATTGGGTCCTCCGGGCGGCGGCAACAGTCGGTTCGGTAAAGGATGGAATCCTAAGCGATCATCGTGCGGGGGAATTGGCGGCGGCGATGATGGTGGGCCGCAAAGCCAAAAAGGCAAACAAAATCCCCGAATGGTTGATTTTGGGTTTTGGCCGTGCCACCACTTGGAAAATTGCCAAGCAAACTCTTAAACCGCTCATTGAGGAGCGTCGGAAGGTTGCTTTCATGTCCAAAAAATGGAATGGTTGGCAAGTCCTTTGTGGGGACGCCAACGGTCCCGAGGCTCCGGCCATGCAGACCAGCGCGGTCTACTATCTGGCTTTTGGGCCAACCGCCTCCAAGTTTCCCAAATTTGTGGAGGGATACCAACTGGATGACGCCAATAATACCCGCAGTTTAGATCAGGTTCTCGAGTTTTCCGGGATCGAAAAAGACTCATTCTCCACAGGGTGGCAAAAGTGGGCGGTCCGTTAGCAAAAACGGATTAGCTAGGCTTTTGGGATTTGCCTTACACCCCCCAATAGTGTCAGCGAAATTACTACCAAGGGAGAGAGATGCGGCCCGAATTAAGCGCAATTGTGGGGCTATTCATGGCGGTCGGCCCCGCTTGGGGAAACCATGAAAACCCCTTTTTCGTCCCATGGTGGTCGACTATCCCATTTGCCCTACTTTTAATCCTAATTTCATTATTACCCGTGCTTGCCGCTTCTTGGTGGGAGAGCCTGAGCCATAAGCTGGTGGTGTCCGGGATCTGCTCATTGCCGGTTTTGATCTATTTAGCCACGACCCACAACCATTCGTCTGGGGCAAGTACGGCCCTTTTGGGCAAAAGCATCGAAGATTTCGTAGCGTTTTTGGCCATGGTTGGGTCCCTTTATATCGTTTCAGGCGGGATCGCCTTGGGGGGAAAAATCAAAGGGCGCCCTTTGACCAACACCCTTATCCTTGGATTAGGAGCTATTCTGGCCAACTTGGTAAGCACCGTAGGAGCCAGCATGTTACTCATCCGGCCATTCCTTCGGGCCAATCGCGGGCGAAAGTCTTGGCATATACCGGTCTTTTTCATCTTCATTGTGAGCAATCTGGGCGGGTTATTGCTCCCTCTGGGCGACCCACCCCTGTTTTTGGGCTTCCTACACGGGGTGGACTTCCTTTGGACCCTCAGGCTTTGGCCTCAATGGCTCGTGGCAAATGGCTTGGTTTTATCCCTTTTTTTCGTCTTGGATACCCTCCATTGGCGAAAGTCTAGTCACCCTAGCCCCCTAGCCAAACCGGACCTAGACAGCGCCGAATCTCAAGGGGAGGCAAACACCCCTTTGGAAGAAGGCACCTTAGAAGGGGGCGCCTTGCGCCTGGTTGGCAAACGCAACTTTGCTTTCTTGGCGGGAATCCTCCTGGCCGTCCTCCTTCAGTCCAATCAGGTTACCGACTGGATCCAAACCCACTCGGGCGTTTTTATGAAACTCCACCACCCCCTGATGGGTGCTGGGTTAATGGTGGTTTGTGGTTTGGGATCACTTGCCTTTACCCCCGCCAAAATTCGCCATGCCAATGCTTTTTCTTGGCATCCACTTTTGGAAGTCGCGATTTTGTTTTTGGGACTTTTTATTACCATGGGCCCCGCTCTCGTTTTGCTTGCTCAAAACGCCGAACTGTTTTCGGGGTTATCCGCTTTCCACTACTATTGGCTAACGGGTTTGAGCTCTAGCCTCCTCGATAATGCCCCCGCTTACATGGCGTTCGCCACCGTGGCTGCCGGGTCAACCGAGCAGATCGCCCATCTGGCGAAAACCAGTCCCCAAATCCTTGCGGCCATTTCCACCGCCGCGGTTTTCTTTGGCGCCATGACCTACATAGGGAACGGCCCCAACTTCATGGTTCAGGCCATCGCCAAAAAGCATCATTTTCCCACCCCCGATTTCTTGAAATACATCCTCATTAGTACCCTCGTTTTGCTGCCGATTCTTATTTTGGTTCAAGGGTTGTTCTTTTGACCCCACCCCTTGGCCATTCCGCTCTGGTTTTTCAGCTCCTTTTGGCCCAACTTCTTGATTGACTTGGAGTTTGAAATCCGTTTACAACAGGGGAATGATGGCGAAGGATTCTCCCAATCAGGCTCCCTTGGATGGATTGTTAAGTCAGGCGTTGGCTTGCCAACCGTCGGCGTTACCCGTTATTGGGCCTGTATTTGAAGCGATTGTCCCTAGCACTGATATAGCTTCTCCCCCTCCTCGCCGTGGCATTTTAGGCAGATTGGGGAAATCTATTAAATGTTTGGTTAAGCCAATGGTCGGGGGCATCTTGCAAAAATCCCGAAGGTATTTCTCTGCCTCGATGATGGATGAATTGACTAGGTTCCAAGCCTCCCAAGCCTTGGCTTTTGAAGGCGTTCATTCCCATTTGGATCGTCAAAACGAACAGATCCTTACCCTCCATGGCGAATTGGAACGGGCCCATCGAAGGCGACTTGTCGACTGTGGCGAAGATCGACTTCTTATTCAATCCGAGGCGGGTGCCCTTTTCTTTTCCCGTAAAAACACCACCGGCTTGGCCATGCTCCTTACCACCGGCGAACTTGGGATTGGACCGCGATTGTTGTTGGAAAAAATCCTACAGCCCGGGGACACCTACTTGGATGTTGGTGCCCACCCATCCTACTTCTGCTTGACTGCGGCGAAAGCCTTAAGAAAACGGGGGACCCTTTGGGCCATTCAACCCAATGAATCCGAGGCCAAGTTGCTTCGATCGACCCTGAACCTTCATGACCTAGAGGATTGGGTTGGCCTTTTTCCATTTGCCCCGGGGCGGGAAATTTGTCAGGGGTCTTTGCATCTTTCCTTGGAACCCACCCACCATTCGATGGTAAACCATCCCTCCGTATTATCAACGGTTTCGGTAGCAATCAAACCCCTTGATTCCCTTCTATTAGAGGATCCTACCGACACGGTGATCCGCCTTGGCTATCCCCACTCGCAGATCGAGATCCTAATGGGAGCAACCCGGTGGGCAACCGGCGATACCGCTTGGCTGGTGGAATTTGATACCAAATCCCTTTTAGAGGGAGGGACCACCCCGGAACAGTGGCGCGGTGCCTTTGAAGACCATGGGCTTATCATGCGTGTTGTCGATCCTCATACGGGCCAATTGAAACATTGGCTTCAGGAACGGCTCTGTGCCGAGAAAAAAGCCACGGTGTTTTTTGCCCGCCCTTTGTCCTCATTCTGGCAAAAAGCGGGGG
>SIAL01000196.1 GCA_009691815.1 Gemmataceae bacterium
AGCGCCTTGTCGTGGGAGAAATCAAAACGGGTTTTCTCCGGGTCAACCAGAGAACCTTTTTGGTCGATGTTTGGACCAAGAACCTTGCGTAAGGCCCAGTTGAGCATGTGGGTTGTGGTATGGTGGCGCATGGTGATTTTGCGCGCTTCATCCATTTGTTGAGTCGCCAATTGCCCCACGGAAAGGGTCCCTGATTCCACAACGCCAATATGGAGGATGCCATCTCCCATCCGTTGGGTATCCTCGACACGAAAGGCGCCGGTTTCCGTAGTTATTAAACCCCGATCACCCACCTGCCCCCCCTGCTCGGCGTAGAAATTGGTTTTGTCCATAAACAAAGCCACTTGTGCCCCGGCGGCAAGGCTACCTTTGCGAGCAATAGTATCACCTTCGAGCCAACCCAAAACCCTTGTGCCAGTTAGCTTCAAACTATCGTGTTTTGGGGAGTCATCGGTTTGAGGCATTTCACCTTTGACAGCACTGATAATGATTTTTTTTCGATCCTTGCCCGATTCTTGGCGGAATTCGGTCATCCGCTTTTCATAGCCTTTTAGGTCAACAAGCAGCCCCGCTTCCCTCGCCATTTGGGAGGTGATGTCGGGAAAGAGTCCATAAGTGGTGTGGAGATCAAAGGCATCGGTTCCAGAAATGGTTTTCCCACCTTGCGCGACTGTTTTTTCAGCAACTTCGGCAAACAGTTTCAACCCTCTATCCAAAGTTCGAAGGAAAGAATCCTCCTCTTCGAGGATGAGTTTGGTTACCGGACCAACCCGTTCTACCAATTCGGGGAAAGCACTTTTCATTGTGTCAACCACAATAGGAACAAGCAGATGAAGGAATGGCGCCTTAGTGGAGAGATATTGACGACCATACCGTTCGGCTCTCCTTAGCATAGAGCGCAAAACATAACCCCGTTTTTCATTGGAAGGAACCGCCCCATCGGTAATGGCAAAAACAAGAGAGCGGATGTGGTCGCCAATCACCCGATAGGCGGTATCCGCCATGCTTTCCAAGGATCCGCCATAGGGTTTGGCCCCGGTGACCTGTTGGATCTTTTCAAAAATAGGAGTAAACACATCGGTATCGTAGTTGCTGTCCTTGCCTTGGAGGACGGCTGTGATTCGTTCAAAGCCCATGCCGGTATCGACATGTCTGGCCGGAAGAGGTTGAAGTTTGCCGTCAACACCTCGATTGAATTGAATAAAAACCAGGTTCCAAATTTCCATCACCTCGGGAACCCCGGCGTTAACCAACTTGCCCCCGGTGAAATCGAGGGTGCGGTCAATGTGGATTTCCGTGCAAGGGCCACAAGGCCCTGTATCTCCCATTTCCCAGAAATTGTCTTTCTTGTTTCCCAAATGGATATTGTTTGGATCAAGGCCGGGCTGTTGCCGCCAAAACCCGGCGGCTTCTTCGTCCGGGGGAACGCCGTTTTCCGGATCCCCTTCAAAAACCGTCACATGCAACCGCTTGGGATCCAATCCCCAAACCTTGGTGAGAAGTTCCCAAGCCCAAGTGATCGCTTCTTTTTTGAAATAATCACCAAAAGACCAGTTCCCTAACATCTCGAAAAAAGTGTGGTGGTAGGTATCGCGACCGACATCATCCAAATCGTTATGTTTACCCCCGGCGCGGATACACTTTTGGGTATTGACCACCCTTTTGTAGGGTCTGGTTCCTGTGGCCAAAAACACATCCTTAAACTGATTCATTCCCGCGTTGGCGAACAACAGGGTCGGATCTTCAAGCGGGGCAACCGGGCTTGACTGGACAAAGGTGTGACCGCAACGGTTGACAAAAAACTCGATGAATTCCTGACGAATCTCCCGACTGGTTTTCATAACACTTTCTTTCTCTTTAATGTGGTGTTAACCCTGATTTTAACCCTATCCGATTTGTCGATAGGCCAATTTTGCCACTTCCTGGATCTCTTGAAGTGGAGTGCCCGTCTGGCGGGCGATCCGGGCGCAATCTTCATATTCAGGATGAAAGGAGTGATTTTCGCCCAAGATTCTTACTTTTCCCGGAACAGGTCCCCATCGGGTTTGGACGGTTGTCATTTCCCGATCGAGTTTGGTGCGGTCCATTTTCAAGTAGCGAATTCCCAAGGATCGAGTCTGGGCGAAAATCTTTGCCTCGACCAGTTCCCGGTCCTTGGGAAGGATCAATACCGATATTTCTTGGGCCCCCCTGCCTTTTTTCATGACGATGGGGGTAATCCAGGCGTCGAGGGCACCTTGTTCCATCAATTCCTCCATGAGGAAGGCGATTTGTTCTGGTGTCTGATCATCGAGATTGGTTTGCAGTAAAAGAACCTCATCGCCAAGGTTTTTTTGGCCCGCTGGTGAGAAGACTTCTCCCAAAAAGAGCCTTACCATGTTTGGGTGGCCAATAAAAGTCTTGGTGCCGGCCCCTAGTCCGACTTTGGAAAGTGTCATGGAAGGCAACGGGCCAAAACTTTGGACCAGGGTTTTTATCAAAGCCGCCCCGGTAGGGGTGGTTAGCTCTCCGGCCGAAGGGCTTGGTCCAATGGGGATTCCTTCTAGGAGAAATGCCGTGGCGGGTGTTGGAACGGGCATTACGCCGTGATCACACTTAACCGTACCACTGCCAACGGCGATGGGCGAAGCCTCAATACGGTCCAATCCCAAATGATCGATCCCAATGGCCACACCAAGGATGTCCGCAATGCTATCAAGTGCCCCAACCTCGTGAAAATGCACCCTTTCCAAGGGAATGCCGTGTGCCCTAGCCTCGGCAACGCCTAGGTTTTGAAAAACATTGTGGGCGATGGATTTGGCACGGATGGTAAGTGTCGAAGAATCAATCATTGCCCGGATTTCGGGAAGGTAGCGGGAATCGGTTTCTTCGGGAACTTTGACATGAATCTTTAGGCCTTCGAGGCCACATCGTTTGACCTTTTCCGATTTCAATTGGATCGGCAAACGCAAGGAATCAAGGTGCGATTGAACTAACTCGATTGGGACCCCAGCGTCGACGATTGCCCCAAGGGCCATATCCCCTGAGATCCCGCTAAAACAATCAAAGTAGCCAACTTTCAACGCACTCTCCTCCCGACAGATTATTCTAGCCAAATCCCGTTGGCTGTCGAAGGGGAACGGAGGTACACCGGGAACAGGGAATAGAAACAGATAGGGGCGGCTCAAACCGCCCCTGAGGGGAATCAACACCTAGAAAAGAAACCGAAAAACAGTGGCTAGGGCGGGACTTGAACCCGCACGCTTTACAGCACAGGCTCCTAAGGCCTGCATGTCTGCCAATTCCATCACCTAGCCAATAAGTAGGGAGAAAACTGCCTACTCGGGGTATTTTAGGTGTTTTTTCAAAAACGCAAAAGTCCCTTTCCCAAGGATTTCATGACCACCTAGGAAAAACTCGATTTCCGTTTTGTCTGGAATTTTCAATCGGCCATAGACTTCCCGGATTTTGGAGTACTCCCAAGCCACCATGGGATCAATGCCCACCCCATCATTATGGCCCCGCTCCACCATGAAGGGTCTTGGGGCAATTAGCCACGCCATTTCGGCATAGTTGAAGGTATTTCCGAGGTTGAACTCGTACATTTCATATTCGCCAGTGTACATATAGCTGGTGTAATTACCCCACGGTTCGCGGGCGACATTTTTGCCAATCCATTCGTTGAAATCCGCCGAACAGATCGAAAGGCAATAATCTTTTAGGATGGCGGGAACACGCATGGCGGTTTTTCCGCCATAACTTAGGCCATAAAACGCCAGACGGCTGGAATCGACTTCGGGCAAGGTTTTTAGCCAATCCAGAATCACCCTGTGTTGAGCGGTAATGTAAGAGAAAAGGGAAAGGCCAATGGGATTTGCTTTGCGCTGAAGGACCCTAAACAAATCCTGACCGATGTAGGGATTTTGCGGGGCGAAAACGATATACCCTTTGCGGGCTAATTCGGCGGCAAAACTGTTGTAGTAGTTGGTTTTTTGCAAGGGGTTTGCCACATCATGGGGACGGCCTTCCAAACCATGTTGGCAAACCACCACTGGCCGTTTTTCCCCTTTTTTCATGCCCTTGGGCAACAGGTAAATTCCCTTGGCAAACACCCCGGGAGCCACAGGCAGGTCCATTTCCACCTCCCAACCCACAAAGTCCGGGGTGTCATAGATTTTCCGCGATCTGGCTGGTTTCGTGGGAACCCCTTCGGGTTGGCCCAGGTTGCCAATCACCTGATTATGAAAATCTTGCCTTAGGATTTGGGTTTCCCTGTCCCAGTTTCCCGATTGCGCCAAAGCGTTGCCATTGAACGCGCCCATGCGGGTACGATCCCCACGATTCCAAAGCAGTTGGACATGGTCACACAATTGATCCATCAAGCGGTCGTGCCTTCGGTAGGCTTTTGCCACCAAATCAAGCGGTTGGCTCATGGTTGGTTCGGATTTCACTTGGGGGGTGGGGCCAAACATTTGCTCCCAAACCACCCCATCCGTCGCGCCGAAAACCCACTCAGCATTTTTGTCCTCGGGGATTCGTTTTTGCATTGCCAACTGAAACTGTGCCAAAACCTTCGTTTCTTCGTAGGCGCCCAGTTTTCCGGGTGCGGCACCGCTTCGCCCAGATTTAGGCTTCGGAGGTCCATCGATTTTTGGCCCCGGTTCATTGGAAACCACCAAGCCCCGGTTTCCCAAAAGAGTGGCCGTTCCCGCATCACCAAATTCGCTGACATAGTTCCAAACATTACGATAAATCGGTTCGCTCCAAACCCTTTCCCGCGGTGAAAACGACCCACTTAGGCCAACCTTGGCGATTCGGACATCTAGGGCCGCCGCGGGTAAGGCCACCACCCCACCTTCGCCCCAACCCCAAAGGGAAATGGTTTGCTTTTCATCCTGGCGAACCAAGGCATCCACCAATCCCAACACCCGGTGGATTTCATACCCGATCACATGCCGGCCCATTTCATAGGCCATTCGATAGACAAACTCCCGATGGGGTTGATTGGTGAAGCGACCAATGACTCTGGAGCCAGAGTTTTCATCCCGGCGGTCAATCATAGCAACCACAAATACACGGGTACCCGATTGTGCCAACCCCCGGAGACGGGCGGCCTTGGTTTCGGATCCCGGGATCAAGCCGATTAGCGCCTCGGGAAGTTCCTCCGCATCGCCCAAAACGATTGCAGTTTGGCCGGAAGGAACCTTTGGCTCCAGAAGCAAACCCTCTCCGTCCAAACGAGGCAAAACCGGCCAACGAACGGCATGAATGGAGAATCCATTCGCCTCGATTTGGCCACTTCCAAGGGGAGAAACCACCTCCACCGGACCGGTTCCTGTCCTAGGATCGACAACCCCCAATATTTCCGCTAGTCTGGCTTTTTTTTTGGTTAGGGAATTAGCCACTTCCCGAGTGGCATAGGTTCGTTTCCCCGGTGCCTCGGCAAGGCGCCTTTCCAAATCGATCCCAATCCTCTGAACCATCAAGGCGGCAGGATCCACGGATCCTAGAGTCCAGGGGTCGGTTCCGGGCATTTCGGCCTGGGCCAAAAGTCTGGCGGGGGCCAGAAGTAACAAGCACAAAAACGAAATCTTTGAATTTTTCATAATACACCAGCGGGGTGAGGCGAAGGGTCGGCAAGGCTGGGAGCTTCATTTGGGAACCAAGCAAGCGAGGCCTGTTTTCCTTTGGGTGTTATACAAATACAACTGGACGGATTTCAGGTGAGGGGCATGGATAGCGAACACAAATCGGCACCTTTCTGGGTCTGGTTCAATCTAATTGTTGTGTGGCTTTGTTGGGGTACCACCTATCTTGCCATCCGAGAAGGGGTCCACGGGGACACGGGCCTTCCCCCGCTGCTTTTTGCCGGGGTAAGGGTCACCTTGGCGGGAATCATACTGGTCGTTTTTTTCCTGTTTTTGAAGGGTCAATTTCGGCTGAAATGGGCCCAATTGTGGCCTATTTGGCTTAGTGGAGCGTTTCTTTTCGTTGGGGGAAACGGCCTTTGCACAATTGCCGAAATGACGGTGGAAAGCGGGCTTGCTTCGGTGTTGATTGCCACAACTCCTTTGTGGCTCGCCTTGTTTGATGTGATGTGGCCGGGTGGGACAAAAATGTCCTGGGGCAAATGGGTTGGAATTGTGTCCGGTTTTTGCGGTGTTTGCCTTATTTTGCTTGGACCAACCCTGTTAGAATCGGACTCAATCCAATCCCTATGGCAGTGGGAAGCGGGCAACTTGATTGCCCTAGGTTCCGCCTTTTTTTGGGCCATTGGCAGCATCATCCAACGACGATGGGCACCTAAAATTGACGCTTTGCAAATTGCTGGGTGGCAAATGCTCTCCGGTGGGGCATCTCTTACACTTCTTGGTTTGCTTTTTGGGGAAGTTGCCCTAATCACCCCGGAAAAACTCAACCCCACCACCATTGGATCTTTTTTCTATCTATTATTTGTGGGTTCGCTGTTGGGTTTTGTCGCCTTTGTTTGGCTGTTACACCACACCACGCCCGCCATTGCCGGAACCTGTGGTTATGTCAATCCGGTGGTTGCCGTCTGGGTGGGTTGGGCTCTAGGGGGCGAAAAACCGGGCTGGATCCTGATTCCTGGTATGGCCCTAATCCTTTTGGCGGTGTATTTGGTAAGGATCCCTATTAAGAACAGGAATGTTCTGCCTTTGGCTGTTTCGGTTGACGACGGTGCCAACCCAAACCCCCTGACAAAATAAGGACGAAAAAAAAGGTCGGTAGGGTCAGACAAAATGGGGCCGG
>SIAL01000197.1 GCA_009691815.1 Gemmataceae bacterium
AACAAAACCCGGGCCATCTATGGTATTGGCGAGGAACCCACCGACGAATTTGGCCGCCAATGCTTGCTTGCCCGCCGCATGGTGGAAGCCGGGGTCCGTTTCGTTCAGGTTAACCACGGCTACCCACGAAACTATTGGGATGCCCATGGTGACTTGCGGGCTAATCACAGTTCAAGTGCCAAGAAAGTGGACAGGCCGATTGCCGGACTCCTTACCGACTTGAAGGAACGAGGTCTGTTAAAGGATACCCTTGTTGTCTTTGGTACCGAGTTTGGTCGAACCCCCGCGGGTCAGGGAACCGACGGCCGAGATCACCATCCCCACGCCTTTTCGATGTGGCTGGCGGGCGGAGGAGTCAAGGGCGGAATGACCCATGGCGCGACCGACGATTTCGGGTACTATGTCGCCGAAAACAAGGTGACCATCCCTGACCTTCATGCCACGATTTTACACCTGCTTGGTTTGGACCATACCAAACTGACTTACCGCCATGCGGGCCGGGACTTTCGCCTAACCGATGTCCTCGGCGAAGTGGTAAGGCCCATCTTGGCCTGATTTCTTCCCGCCCGGTCCAAAAAGGCCTTTTGGTAACCGGTAAGGGACAACCCTCCGGAATGTTGGATTTCCCCCGGCAAAAAAGGGTTATGCTATACTTTCTCTAAATAGTCAATATTTACCATCCTCCCCAGTGAGACTTTCATGAAAGCCGGCCTTATGATTTGTGTCTCCCTGATCGCCCTCGGTTTGCTCGCTAACCCGGGCCGGGCGGAAGAGAGCACTTCCGCCTTTTTCGAAAAAACCGTTTGGGCCAAAGTCGGCGAACGGACCTGTTTGAAATGTCACAAAGCCGGGGGGGAAGCCGAGGAATCCAAATTTGTTTTAACCGATCCCAAGCGAAGCCAAGATCAAACGGAAACCATGCGACACAATCAAGGTGTGTTCACCAAGATAGCTCGCCTAGAAACAGGGGTCCATCAATCCCGAATGCTTCAAAAAGTTGTAGGCAAGCTAAACCACGGCGGCAAGGAAGTCCTAAAGGCCGATTTCCCGGAATACCGCATCATTGCCGAATGGGTCAAACGGGCAAATGCCATGCCTGTTGCGCCTAGACCCGTTTTCGTCGACAAAAATGCCCCGCCCTTCTTTGAGGGGGTGGTGATGCTTGACGACCGACGCTTGCTCCGAAGGGTGACCCTCTCCCTAGCTGGGCGATTGCCTACCGAGGCGGAATTGACCGATGTGGCGAAAAACGGTCTCAAAGCCCTTCCAAAAATCCTAGATTTGTTGATGAAAGAAGACGCCTTTTACGACCGCCTGCGGGAAGGTTTCAATGACATATTCCTCACCGAAGGATTCGATGATGTGCCGGAGAACGCCCTCTCCTATGAACATTTCAGCACGACTAGGGGTTGGACCCAAAATCATGATTTGAGCCACATCAAGGACGAAAAGGAACGACGCCAGGCAGGTTACAAACTTTCAAACGATTACCGTAAAGCCATGTTGGGCGAACCGATGAAGCTCATCGAACACATCGTAAAAAATGACCGCCCTTTTACGGAAATCGTGACGGCGGACTACATCATGGTCACGCCCTACACCTCCCGAGGTTACGGGATTTTCACGGAGTTAAAACCCAAGTTCAAAAACCCGGATGACCCTTTCGAATACATCCCGGTGAAACTCAAAGCACTTGTGGGCAGAAATCGGGTGGAAGACCAGGACTCGACAACCGGGTTCTATGCCCATGCCGGATTGCTTAGCAACTTTCAATACCTAAAGCGATACCCTACCACCGAGACCAATCGCAATCGACAGCGCTCCCGAGTTTATTTCCAACACTTTCTTGGCATTGATGTTTTGGAGCTAGCTGCAAGGGTTTCGGACGCGGCGGCGGTTAGCGCAAAATTTGATAATCCCACAATGCAAGCATCCGAGTGCGTGGTGTGCCACAAAACCGTCGACCCCATCGCCGGCCTGTTTCAGGACTATTGGAAATTCGAGGGAGTTTACGGAAAAAGGAAAGACGGTTGGTTTAAGGATATGTTTGGGGCCGGATACGAGGGCGATACTTTGCCACCCAAAGAACGCTGGCGGGCATTGCAATGGCTAGGAGAACGGACCGCCAAAGACCCTCGGTTTGCCGTGGCCATGGTCGAACACGCCTACTATTTGCTGACGGGGCGCAAGGTGCTTCAACCCCCAAAAGAGCTCGAAGATTCACTTTATGATGCCAAGAGACGGGCATTTCAGGAACAGCGAAAACAGGTTGAGACCATCGCCACCCACTTTGGAAAAACAGGCTTAAATTTTAAGTCCGTCCTTAAGGATTGGGTGGTTTCGGATTTTTACCGGGCCGACGGACTCACAACCCTTGCGGTTCATCCAAAACGACGAACAGAACTCGAAGACCTTGGCCTAGTCAGGATGCTTGCCCCGGAACAGGTCGAGCGCAAGGTGGGGGCCATTTTCGGACAACCATGGGGCAAATTAAACGACCAAATGGCCATGCTCTACGGCGGCATCGACTCTAAAGAAGTGACCGAGCGAGCCACCGATCCCAGTGGGGCTATGGGTGCGATCCAACGCATCCTCGCAAACGATGTGGCTTGCAAACAGACAGCCCTTGATTTCAACCGCAAAGCCAAGGACCGCTTGCTTTTCCCCCATATTGAGCCGGATGTTTTGCCCGGCACTTCCCCCGAAGCCGATGCCAAGATTCGCCAAACAATTGTTCATTTGCACCAGCGTGTGCTAGGCCATTATGAACGGGTGGATTCCCCAGAGGTGGAACGCAGTTTTCAACTTTTCAGTGGCATTGTAAAAGATGCTTCCGAACGCAAAGGGCTTGATCCCCGCGAGAATTATCACTGTCGCCGTAACCTACCCGGCGACGCCCTTGCCGATCCGAAATACACCATACGGGCTTGGCGGGGGGTGGTCACTTACCTTCTCCGGCAACCCGGTTTCCTTTACGAATAGCCAAACAAAGCCCTGATTAAGCGAGGTCGGATATGAGACGGGATTTCTTGAAACTGTGCGGAATGGCAGGCCTTGGACTTGCCTGCCCCATCGGTCCCAATGCACAGGCGTTTGACCCCCTCAAAGGAAAAGACGAACCACCCTTTGATGGTCCCTATTATATTGTGTTCAATGCTTCGGGAGGTTGGGACACCACCTACCTTATGGACCCCAAGGGGGTGGGTGACATCAACCGCCTTTATAAAGAAGGGGACATCCTCACCAAAGGAAACCACAAATATGCCCCCATTGCCAAACACATTCAGGGAGGCATGAGCAATGAAGCCTTCTTCGGCGAGTTTGGCAACGACCTGCTCACATTAAACGGCCTTGACTATTCGGTAAACAACCACGCCCCGGGCGCCCGTTACATGGCCACCGGCAAGCTTGACAGTATGGCCTACCCGACCTTTGCCGCTCTCGTTGCGGCTTGCAAAGGCCCGACCTGCCCGTTGTCCTTCCTCACCTTTGGCAACTACTCGGCAACAGGCAACATCGTGGCAATGTCACGAGTACCCTACCTCCCCTCTCTGCAAAAAATCGCCAACGCCGACGGGATCGAAGGAAACGCCAAATCGCCCTATCACGATGATTTTGCCCTTAATCGGATCGAAAAGGCGCTCCGGGAACAGCGAGAATCTCGAACTGTTTTACCGCTTTTGCCTCGACAAGAGCGCGCCGAGAGTATGCTCTATGCGGCCCAGATAAACTCGAAATTCATGCAGCGGGTCACCCAGCATATTCCCGCCACGATTCCCAAAGAGCGCCTTGCCCAACAGGCCGAAATCGCCCTCGCTTCTTTCAAGGCGGGGGTTTGCGTTTCCGCCAACCTTTCCATCGGTCAATTCGACAGCCATGTTAACAACGACCCCGATCAAATGAAACTCATTCCCGAGTTTCTGGCCGGCATCGCCTATGTCATTCGGCGGGCCGAAGCCCTAAAAATCCGCGATAAACTCGTCGTGGTCATTCAAAGCGAAATGGGCCGCACGCCAACCTATAATAAACAAAACGGCAAGGATCATTGGTCCATTGGTTCCATAATGTTCCTTGGGCCTCGCATCAAGGGAAACCGGGTTATCGGGGCCACCGATGAGAAACAATTCCATGTGCCACTGAATCCCCAAACACTCGCCATCGACAAGGCCAAGGGGATCCGCGTTCGCCCGGAACATATCCACGAGGCACTCCGGCAATATGCGGGAATTGCCGACCACGGCTTTAGCAAGAAATTCCCCCTTGGCCTCACTGAAAAAGAAAAACTCCAAGGGTTTTGGGGTTAGGGACTATTTTAGTCCGAAAAGTAAAGAACAACCGGGGATAACAGCTGGACTTGCCGAAACGGTATGGGTATTGCCAACCTTGGTTCCTCAACCGATCAAGATCATCTTGTTGGGCCTAGGTGATGCTTGGGTCCTTGAAAGCCTTGGTGCGGTGGACGATGATTGAAAATGAGTGGCCAAATCCCTGATGCGGGGAAACAAGTGGTAGGACTTTTTTTTGCGGTATAGGTAAGTAAAGGGTCACCTCTTGTTGGTTCTTTAGGGGAGTATTGTAATGACCATCACACCGGATCGTCGATCTTTCCTTTTTGGAGCGTTAATCGCACCGTTGTTACCAGATTCCTTAGCGATTGCAACAGGTGCCGAAGTCCGTCAAGCCCGCCCCATCCTCGATCTACATGTCCATCTGTTCGGCGTGGGGGATGGCGGCACCGGCTGCCGAATGGCAAAGTCAATCACCGACGGCTTGAGTGCCCAGGCCCTGCAATTCCGCGGGCTGGTGCAGGCTCTGCGGCTGCGCGAAGAGGGAAAGTCAATCGACGAGCGCTATGAAATCGTCCTGACCGAACAGTTGAAAGGATCAGGACTCAGCAAGGCCGCGATTCTTGGCCAGGACGCGGTCTACGATCGCCACGGCCAGCCGGACTGGGAGCGGACATCGTTTTATGTGCCAAACGACCATGTTTTCAATGTGGTGGCCCGGCACGCCGACATCATGATCCCCTGCCCATCCATCAATCCCAACAGGGCCGATGCGTTGGAGGAACTGGCGCGGTGCCATGAGAAAGGCGCACGCCTGTTCAAAATCCACCCGCCGACGCAAGGCGTCGATGTCGCGGACCGCAAGCACGCCAAGTTCTTCCAGCGCTGCGCCGACCTCGACATGGTGATTCTGGTCCACACGGGCCATGAGCACAGCGCCCCGGTGATCGACAAAGACCTAGCCGGTCCGCGCCGATTGGAGTTCGCCCTAGATCAGGGCTGTACCGTTGTGGCCTGTCACGCCGGGACCGGCTGGAAAACGGACACGCCGGACCAACTCCCCGAATTCCTAGCTCTGCTCAAACGATATCCGAAACTGTGGGGCGACACCGCGGTGCTGGGAACGGCCGGGCGGGTCCGGGATTTCACCCGTCTGCTTGCGCACCCCCTTGCGCGCAGTCGGCTGTTGCACGGCAGCGATTTTCCCTTTCCGGTCGCTCCCCTTGCCTTTGCCGCCCAGATCGGTGACGAAGCCGCCCAGCGTATCGGTAAGGAAATGAATTGGTTAAAAAAGGATCTTGACCTGAAGGAGGCTTTGGCGATCGGAGTCGTTAGTGCGGAACGAGCCTACGCCATTGCCAAGGTCGACCGGATCGGTGGTCGGGGCCCGGACTGTGAATCTCCTGTTATCACCCCGGAATCCTCAAGGCGATGGCCCCTGAGACGGCGCCCGCGTCGTTGAACACGACTATTAGCTGAACACGACTATTAGCTGAACACGACTATTAGCTGAACACGACTATTAGCTGAACACGACTATTAGCTGAACACGACTATTAGCTGAACACGACTATTAGCTGAACACGACTATACAGGACATACACCTACTAAATAGGGGCAAGTATCCGGTCTGGACAACGCCTTGCCAGAATGCGGAATCCTCGCATCGGAAAGCAGACTGGGCTCCTGATCTTGGAAGATGGTTGGAGACCATTTTAAGACTTAATTAGTAGGATATAAAATCTTTGCTAAACCCTTTTTCTTTCCAACTTTGTTCGGGAGCTGAAGGTTAAAATTGAACGGTTGGGAACAGAAGACAAGGAATTAAGCCCGAAGCATGAGAATCGCTAAAGGTAGGTTCGGTCAGGAGGATTGCATGAGGATCAAGAAGTATTTTCTGATTTTTGCGTTTGTTGCGCTGTCGATAATTGCAGTGCTGTATGGTATCTCACCCAAATGGTTCGCTCAGGCGTTTCTAAACTCTCCAGATTTGCCTTTGGATTTTGCTCATATCCTCCGGGCTGTGATGGGGCTTTATCTTGGACTTGGGCTGTTTTGGCTATTCTCTGCTTTTAGTGACAAGTACCGAAACGCCGCCGTTTTGACCACCGTGATTTTTGCCGGTGGCCTCGTGACCGGGAGACTCGTTAGTTTATTTGCCGAGGGTCAACCATCGACAATTCTCCTAATCTACATCGTTTTAGAGCTTGTTCTTGTTCCGATTGGCCTGTGGGTCTTTCGACCACCGGAATGAGACCCATGGCTCAGCCGGCTTGGAAGTTTATAATCCAACCGAAAACTATTGTGAATCCCGAAAACTGTACAGGAGACTAGGCAATATTTTCCATAATTCATGGAAGCAGTTTGCTTGAGCAAGGCCAAGCGGCAATAAGAAAG
>SIAL01000198.1 GCA_009691815.1 Gemmataceae bacterium
CGGCGCCGGGTGTAGGCGGACGATAACCGGGAGGATTTTGTGACTGCAAGGAGGCACCACCGATCAATCCCAATCCAGCAAGGGCAAAATAGCGGGCAATTTTCAGGAGCCGGGCGGACATAGGAACACCCCTCACATTCAAAAAACAAAAAGAACCTGTCGATTACTATTCTCTTAAGGTCATCGGCAAGTGTCAAGACCGTTCGTGGGTATTTTTCGGTACAAACAAGCCAAAAAACGAAAATGGCCTAGAATTTCAACTGCTCAACCTTCGTAGCTGGCCTATTTCGAACCATGAACCCCCATTCCCCAAGGACCCCCTTCATGAATCTTCGCACGCTAATTCGCTCCCAGCACCCAGTAATTGCAGCTGCCCTTGGCCAATTTTGCACCCCCAAATTTGTCGAAATCATGGCCATGTCCGGGAAATACCATGCCCTTTGGCTGGACCAGGAACATGTGGGGCTAACCACCCCGCAAATCGAGGATGCGTGTCGTGCGGCCCGAGTTCACCGCATACCCACCTTTGTTCGCCTTCCTGCAACCGATTATGCCGCCGTCATGCGCCCCCTTGAGGCCGGCGCCGATGGCGTCATGGCAAGCATGGTGAGGTCACTTCAGGAGGTTAAAAACTTGGTCCATTGGGCTAAATTTCATCCCGAGGGGGGCCGTGGCGTAAACGGAACAGGTGTGGACGGAAAATTTGGCACCTATCCGGGGGCCGAGTATTTCAAACTAGCCAATGAACGCTCCTTTTTGGCCGTCCAAATCGAACATGTTGACGCCTTAAATGTGGTGGAAGAAATCGCAGCCGTTCCCCACCTCGACCTTTTGTTCATTGGGCCAGCCGATTTGAGCCAATCCTTAGGCCTACCCAACCAATGGGAACATTCGGAAATGTGGAAGGCCATTGAAAGGGTCGCCAAAGCCTCCCAAAAGCACGGGGTCCCTTGGGGCATCCTTCCCCGTGATGCCGCCTACGCCCAAAGGTGCCTTGATTTGGGCTGCCGCCTCTTATCCATTGGGATGGATTCACCCATCATTCAAAAAGGAATTCGTGCGTACTGGGAGGATTGGGCCCCTTTTGCCTTGGCCTAGGAGCACCCCTGCCTCAGCCAATGGTGGGCTACCTGAACAATTTTGGTTTCGGAGGCCTCCATTGTTCGGCAGACCTCCTGGTGGGTCAACGGGTTTGAGGAAAGCCCGGTTCCAAGGTTTGCCACCACGCTAATCAGGTCCACTTCCATCCCAAGCGCCCTGGCCTCAATCATTTCTAGGGCGCTTGACATTCCCACCACTTGAGCCCCAAGGCGTCCAAGGGCACGGACCTCAGCGGCGCTTTCATAGTTCGGTCCATTGACCATTACATAGCGGCCCTTGCGCACCCCCATAAACCCCTCTGGAAACCTTGCTTGCCAATCGGTTTCCACCCAAGGGACCACTCCTCCCTTGATGTTCCATTGGCGCCCGGTCGCATCCCAAATATGGGTTACCAAGACTAACTCGCCTGGCAAAAGGCGGCAATCCAAGCTGCCGGTCGCGTTGAAAAGGAGAAGTTTACGAATACCCAAGAACCATAACTTTGTTATTGTCGTACAAATTTGGTCCTTTTTGTAGCCCTCATAGGCATGTACCCGGCCATGACAGACAAGAAACTTTCGTTCCCCCTGGCAGCCAAGCGTCATGATGCCTTGATGACCCGGCAATAATTGTGTGCTTTGACCGGAAAAGGGTTCTTGATTGGTTTGACCGAGTTTCTTCCAATCCCCATGCCACCCACGCATACCTGAACCGAAAACCAATCCCATCGAGGGGGGGGACTTTTGTAGCTGCTTTCCCCACTCTAAAAACAAATCAGACATGCCTTAAGGCTTCGATGGGATCAAGGCGGCTAGCCCGGAATGCCGGGTAGAGTCCAAAAATTACACCGACCCCAATCGAGGTGGAAAGGGCCCAAAGAATCGACTCCTGATGAAGGATGGGTGGCGGCCCGGGGGGTCCAAAAAGTTCAATCATCCATGGCATTTGGCCCATGGTTGGCAACAGAAATACTAGGCCAATGCCTATTGCCACACCCACCATGCCCCCAATTCCCGTTTGAACCATGGCCTCGATTAAAAACTGCGTAACAATATCCCGTTGCTTGGCTCCAAGTGCCCTGCGGATGCCGATTTCTCGGGTCCTCTCGGTAACGGTCGCCAGCATGATGTTCATGATACCAATGCCACCTACCAACAACGAAATCGATGCGTAAAGACCAAGGTCACGACTGTAGCGTTGCTTGGTTTTTTCGGCCTGTTCCAGCCGATCTAACGGAACCGTAAGTGCCCAATCCTTTCGGGGATGTTTGCGGGGATTGTTCAGGATCTCCTCAATGATCACGCCGGTGGGACGAACCAAGTCGATGTCC
Organism: Gemmataceae bacterium; assembly: GCA_009691815.1. Taxonomy (GTDB): domain Bacteria; phylum Planctomycetota; class Planctomycetia; order Gemmatales; family Gemmataceae; genus SYLG01. Next base: position 2,411 of record SIAL01000198.1, read on the forward strand.
GAAACGGTTAAAGTAACCTGGTGCAATTCCACCTTTTCCGCAGACCGGCTGCCTGCGGAACGAATGCTAATCGTTTCGCCGAAACGGGTGCGTGCGGTATTCAGGGGAATGTAAATGTCATCATTAAAGTCCTCTGCGGCCTGACTGCCGCCACCACCCCCCGTGGGCATTCGGTCTTTCATGACCCCAACCACGACATAAATGAACTGGCCAATGGCCACATCCTTGTCAAGGGGGTCTTGAAACGGAAAAAGGGTAGAGGCCGTGGTGGAACCCAATATACAGACATTTCTCATCAAAAAATCGTCGTCCTGAACCAGAAATCGCCCCTTAAACAGATCAAGTTGGTTGATTTCGGAATATTCCGGCCTTGTTGCAACCACACGACTATTGTGTTTGGCGTTCCCTCTGCGGACCTCTTGGGGGAAAACACGCATAGGAACAAGGCGATTGATCGAGGGAATCGTGGCAAAATCCGCCATGTCGTCGTATTTGAGGCCATAAAGGGCCACAAAACTTCGCTTGGAACTGTCCTCCGGTGGTTTGACACTTCGAACGATGATATTTGTCGCCCCCATGCGCTTGATGTCCTCAAGGGCATCATGCATCGACCCTTCGCCAATCGACATGAGGGCAATTACCGAAGTAGTGCCAATGATGATTCCAAGCATCGAAAGGATGGAGCGAAGTTTGTGCAACCAAAGGCTACGGAGTGCCAATACCGTGCTCTTGCGGGTTTTCTCGGTGGCTACCGCAGCAAGTAGGACAACTGCCAAGAGAGCCAAAAGCCCAATCGTTAATGGATTCATGGTTGCTAGATCTCCCCGATCTCCCCCACAATATTGATTAGGACATTGGGATCAATCAAGCGGAGTCCGGCAGGAATGGGAATGGGGACATTGGGGGTATCCGATTCGATCTGTCCATCCCTCATGCGCAAAATGCGCTTCGACCAAGCGGCAATATCGTTTTCGTGGGTGACCATGACGATGGTTTTTCCCATGGAATTTAAAATCCTTAGCAACGACATGATTTCAATGCTTGTTGAGGAGTCGAGGTTGCCTGTGGGTTCGTCGGCAAGAATCAGGCTTGGGGCATTTGCCAGAGATCTGGCGATTGCGACCCTTTGTTGCTGTCCCCCGGAAAGCTGCATGGGGCGATGGTCAAGCCGATCCCCCAAACCAACTAGGCTGGCCAAACTTTCGCATCTCGATTTGGTTTTTTCGTCAATTTTGACCCCTTGGTAAATCAGGGGGACTTCGATGTTTTCGACCACCGTGTATTGAGGCAAAAGGTTGTACTGTTGGAATATGAAACCGAGGTATCGGCAACGAATATCTGAAAGCTGATCATCGGACATGATGGATACATCTTCGGAACCCAAATAATAGGACCCGGAAGTGGGTCGATCCAAACATCCAAGGATATTTAGGAGCGTCGATTTCCCCGATCCGGAAGGCCCCATGAGGGCGACAAAATCCCCAACCTTTACGGAAAGGGTAATCCCGCGCAGGACAGTAAGGGGATTTCCCCCCAAGGTGTAGACCTTGGTAAGGTTGTCCACCTGAAGAATTGGGGATTCAGTCGGGAATACGGGTGTGGCTTCTGTTGAGAACTCTGGTGCGGATTCTACTAAGGATTTCATAGAGCATTTCGTGAAAAGGGGAAACCGATCAAAAGGGCAATAATGGCTAGGCCGTTAGCCTCCGTATTTTCCCTCACCGGAGCCATTCTTTGGGGCGCCTTCTGGTCTGCCACCATTCTTTTTTTCCTTGCCTTTTCCTTGGCTACTCTCAGGCCCTTTATCCGATTTTACCTCAAGGTCACGAATGTTAAGAATCACTTCGTCGCCTTCGGACAACCCCTCCTTAACCTCAACCATTTTTTCATTATTCATGCCCAGTTGAATTTGTTTCTTGATTGGTTTTTTCTCCCCTTCCTTGACATACACGAAAAAGCCGGAGGTGGGGTTGCCAATAACGGACTGGGTCGGAATGATCAGGACATTTTCGGCCTTGGTTTCCGTGTAGATTTTCACTGCCGCCTTCATGCCCGGTTTTAGCCCTTCGGCCTCCCCATCAATGGAAACCATGGTTCGATAAACAGTTACATCCATGGAGGTCCAATCCATTTGGGCAGGTACTTCATCCACCGTCTTCACATGGCCCCGAAGGGCAGCTCGACTGGCAAAGGCATCGATGGTAATTTCGGCGGGCAGTCCCCTTTTGATTTGGATCTGATCCATGGTGTTCAGCTTGTCACGAAGGGCAACCGCCCCAATGTCGTTAATCATTTTGGCCATAGGCCGGATCAATCCAATTTGAAGAAGTTGTCGAATATCCGTGGGATGGAGCAAGGAATCACCCCGCACTTTGGCCCGCATCGCCTCATGAACCCTGACATTAACAAGCATTTGAGACAGATTGGGGATCCGCATAATCTTTTGACCTTCCCGAACCGGTTCACCCTGGGCAATGATGGATTGCTGTCCACCACCAAACCTCATCTGATCAGGAACATAGTAGACCACCAACCCGTCTTGAGGGGCGGTTATCACGCATTTTCGAATTTCGTCCTCGATCTCCTCGGCCCGGGCCTTTTCCTGAACATAAACGGATTTTTTTGTTTCGGTATCGCTTTGGGTCTGTTCTTCTTTTAGGACGGATTGGGTTTTCAGGCGCTCAAGGGACCTTTTCGCCTCGTCAATTTTACTTTGCAATTCCTTGCTGGTTCGAACAAAAGTGTATTTACTCAACACATTCTCCTCTTCGTGGACTTTTTTCAAGGCCAGTTCCGCACCCTGCAAACGGTACCGATCGGATTGGGCCTGTTTGGGTGTGAGGAAACCTTTGCTAACCATGCGATCCAACCAAACATCGCGATCCTGCCATTGTTCCAGATCGGATTCCGCCATGAGGATTCGTCCCCCCACATCAGCGGTCTGTTGGTGCATATCTCCTTCTTTGAATTTATTGAGGTCCAGATCCGCCAATTCCTTTGTGACCTTTGCGGTCGCCAAATCCGATTCGCTTTGGCTAGCGGTGATTTTTTGGGTAGCCTCCGCCTGACGCCATTCGTTTCTTGCCTTGTCCCTTACAATCATCTGGGTCTTGAGTTGTTCCTGAAGACCGGAATCGTCCAACCGGACAAGTTCATCCCCCTGTTCCACATGGGTGCCATCATCAATCACCCAACGGATGGTGGTTGCAATGGTACTACCTTTGCTTGCTTTGACTTGGCAGGTAACATCGCGGTTTTGGGCAGCTTCTAGTGTGCCCCTTTCGGTAACCACCAGTTGAAGGTTTTCGCGCTTAACCGTGTGGACGATCAATTGACCTTTGAAGGTTGGACCGGTGTCAGAAAGTTTGCTCCAGACAAACCAAGTCCCAACCGCCAAAGCAAAAAATGCGAACAGGGCAAAAGGTCCCCATCCTTTTTTTCGCTTATGGGCCGGTAGTTGGCCGGGGAAGTAACCTGGGAGCGTCAGGGACCCTGTCGGCTGGGAAGGAGTCACCTGCGTTTTCATCGGGGCAGCACTGACTTGTTGTAATGTCATCGGTCCAAACTCCTCGAGCATCCAAAGGCATCAATTCCAAATCGCGATACAACGTGAGCCTTACAGATTGATAGGTGACCCATATGGTCAGCAACTGGTTCTGGGCCTGAAGTTTCTGTTGCTGGGCCTGAAGAAGCTGTTGGGTAAGGGCCACAAAGTCCTGACCTGGGGCACCGGGGGGCTTTGGTTGGTATATGCTCTCCACGGCATTATCCAACACCAGATAGGCCAAATCAACCGCTTCTTTCTGCAATGTATAATTTCGGGCCAAAGCCCTAAGTTGGCGCACTTCGTTTCTAACATTTAAAAGTATGGTGTCTTCAAAGGCCATCAAATTGCGGCGCATTCGCTGCCAATTGATCAAAACGGCACGATAGTTGTTGCGCTCTGCAATCCGAACCAACGGGGCTTCGGCATTTAGGGTAAGTTGGTGAACCCCCATGGATTGAAAGGAAAGGGGCTGGGCCATGGCCAGAGGAGAATTCGCATTCCAGTTGTAGCCGACATTAAAAACACCCAAAAGGCTGTTTGCAGCAACCCGGATTTGACGCCAGGAATCGACAAGTTGAGCCCTGCCATTCATCAGATCAAGGCGATGAGCGAGTGCATGGCGGCCGGCGGTCCATAAAGATTCACCCAGACTGGTTTTTTCCCCCAAAAAATTGACGCCATCCACGCACAATTTTGGCAAAGGGGCCCATTCCT
>SIAL01000199.1 GCA_009691815.1 Gemmataceae bacterium
CCAGGCTTTCTTGAAAAAGGCGACAAACGCTTTAACGGGGCTTGGACAGGGGCCGAGGAGATGTTTGCCGCCTGGCGCAAAAACAACGCCCCCGCACTGTTTGCCCCCGACCCGCGCTCCGCGCACGATTGTGGCGACAGTCGCTATCTTGCCATCCCCTGGTTTGATGCTTGCCTAAAGGCGAGACTTGGCCCCTCTGGTTTGTTGCCTGTCGATCTGGCTTCGGGGTTATGGGTGGGTTCGAACAATTGGCCCGTTCCCGCGCTGGAATTTTCGGGGGATTTGCCCAGCGCAGGCTGGATTCCAACCAAGGTGGTCGCCAAGGCCTTTGTCGATTATGTGGTAAGCGGAACGGTGGCGGACTTGACCTCTCCTCAGGCGCCCACGGTGAAGGTTCATTCCAAAACGCCGGGTAAGGTCGCCCTTGTCTGGGAGGCGGACGCCGACTTTGAAAGCGGAATACGCTCTTTTGAGATCCGCAAAAATGGCAAACGCATAGCGACCTTGCCGGAAAAATCTGTTGCCACCTTCGGTCGCCCCCTCTTTCAGGGACTCAGTTACCACGATACGCCCAATCCCCTTTTGCCAAAGATGGAGTACACCGACGCCAACGCGGTGGAGGGGGATCAGTACGAGGTCATTAGCATCAATGGAGCGGGCCTTCGGTCCCTGCCGGGAAAACCGTAAGGGGCGGTGGGCGTTTGCGTTGTTTTTTTACGAGCCGAAAATGTCCGTGACGGACAAATCGGGCACAAGCGAGCGAAGGGTGTTTCCGCCGGACCGATGCGGTTTTTCCTTTGGCAAAATACTTGTTGTCCGGGGGCTCACGGGCCCCGGCTCGTTAAAACCACATCCCACCCGCTGCGCCCTTTTTGTTACCTACCCTAAATTCCGTGAGGCGCACCAACCAAAAGCAAGCCGGGAAAACCCGCCCGCCGCGATTGTCGGCGACCGGCGGGGGGATCCGCTGATTCTGATTGTAATGTTTGCCGATCCTTGCCGTCGTTTCGCGCCGACGATGGCCGAGCCGGAAGCCGGAGAACACTCCATGCTCAGATAAGTCGCTCTCGTTAAATTGCGAGATTGCCCTACTTTAACCATTCCTAAACGCCCCGGATTTTCCCTGCTATGAAGCGAAAAGTATATATTGAAACCTCCGTCATCAGCTATCTAACGGCTCGTCCTAGCAAGACGATCATTGGGGCTGCCCATCAGCAGATTTCTCGATTTTGGTGGGCAAAGCGTTTTGAATTTGACCTTTTTGTTTCCCAATCGGTTTGGCGCGAATGTGCGGCGGGTGACCCGGATGCCGCCCAAAGGAGAATGGCGGCTCTCGAGGGATTGGATATCCTTACAGTAACTGAAGAGATGATTGGCCTTGCGGAGGCACTAATCGACAAGCGGCTCCTTCCAGCCAATGCGGTCGAGGACGCTCTCCACATTGCCATTGCCACCTTGCATCAGGCCGATTTTTTATTAACCTGGAATTGTCGCCACATCGCCAACCCCGTGGTGCAGGAAGGTATCGCCGAATTTCTCGTACAAAAGGGTCTGTTTTTGCCGATTATCTGCACACCGGAAGAATTACTGGGAGGAGTTGAGGATGAGTGATGAAATCCTAACAGAGGTGTGGGCGATCAAAGACGCCATTGCGGCACAATACCAAAATAACCTTCAGGCCTTATTCGAGGACATCAAGAGGGGTGAAGCCGAACTTAAGGCTAAGGGATATTCGTTGATTCTCCCACCACCTAATCCCGCCGACAAACCAATCTCGGCCTTGCGGCGGACCCGTTTTGGTCGGCGTTGAAGTGGGAACCCACTAACCCTCAGCCCGCTGAAATTTTTGGTGGTTTTATGGGCAGTACAGGGATCAAAGGAAAACAATGGCCGAAGGTTGGTCGGGTAATGATCCCAAAATCATTTTTCCCCTTTAAGCATCTTTACCTTGTTAAAATCGGCTTCCGCCGGACCGATGCGGTTTTTCCTTTGGCAAAATACTTGGTGTCCGGGGGCTCACGCGCCCCGGCTCGTTAAAACCACATCTCACCCGATGCGCCCTTTGTGTTACCTACCCTAATTCCGTAAGGCGCGTTTCCGTTGTTTTTTACGAGAAGGGGGTGGGCAAAAACCAACAAGGTCTTTTGGAATCTTAGACAGAAGCCGCCTTTGGTGGAGTGAATATTTCCCAAATTCGGGATAGGGAATTGGCCCGTAAATGGGGCGTAAATGGGTGGGTGATGGGCATCAGCAGGCTCTCGCCCGCCGGGGGCCAGAAACATCAATTGGCATCTAACTGCGAAAAAGAATCATTGGGCTCCCACCGCCCGCCTAGTTGTTGGTTCACCGGGACTTTTTATCGAAAATTGGGAGTTTAATTTTTACACTTCCAGCACGAAAAGAATAATGCAGGAAACGCACGCCGAACGCCAGAAACAGAGGGAATTCGCTCGCCAAAAGCTCTGCCCGGGTTTGGAAATTCTCAATTCTTAATTGCTTCTTCCGCTGGACAGATTTCCAAGCGGTTGGTAGGATAGGCGTATCAGAAATTTAGTCTTGCCTAAAAAAAATGTTATGCAAGAATAGCGCAACCCGTTTTGAGGGGAAACGATGTCACCTGTCGACAAATTAAGTAAATGGCCGGCCAGAGCCGGCGGAACCGCCCGAACGGCCTTCACCCTCATCGAACTTCTCGTGGTGATCGCCATCATTGCCGTTTTGATTGGGCTTCTTTTACCCGCCGTTCAAAAGGTGCGTGAAGCGGCCAACCGCATGAGCTGCCAAAATAACCTCAAGCAAATCGGTTTGGCGATGCACAACTTTGCGTCCACCAGAGGATGTTTTCCATCCGCCTATGTTACCGCTTCCACTCAGGCCAACGGCACGGCGTTTGGGGTTACCTATGGGGACAAAAATCGAAATGGCCCTCCCGGATGGGCATGGGGCATCTTTTTGTTGCCTTTTCTCGAACAGGAAAACCTTTACAAACAGATCGACCTGACCCAGCCTTGCTGGGCGCCCAATCATGCCCTTCAGGCAAAAACCAAGGTTGGTATGTTCCTGTGCCCCTCGGCGACGGGTGGCTCAGAGGGATTTGAGGTGCAAAAAACGGGTGCCGATATTCGTCATGGGGTACCGATCCTTCGAGAGGATGGTTCCCCCATTGTTTTTTCTCACAGCCACTATGTCACCAATGTCGGGATTCATCAACCGTGGGGAAGGACGACACCCTATTGCTACGACTATGACATACCGGAACCGGTGCCTGAGAACAACAACTATTTGGCCCGGATCGACGGCCCCTTTTACCGAAACTCAAAAACAACCCCGGCCATGATCCTAGATGGCCTTTCCAATACGATTTTCGTGGGAGAACACAGCTCTTTCTTGAGCCACAAAACTTGGGTGGGAGTGGTTCCCGGAGCCGTCACCCCACCAAGGCTTGATTTGCGTCCATGGCCCTCGGAGAACAATGGGGCGGGGTGCCTTGTGAGTGTCCACAGTGGGCCGGATACCCACGACCATCCCCAAGTAATCATTCATGCCCCCAATGATCCTTTTGGCCATACCGATCAAATGTGGGGCGAACATGGCTATGGCTGCAATGTCCTCATGGGGGATGGTTCCGTTCGTTACATAACCACCTTCATTCGCCCCTCGGCATTCGTGGCCCTGTCCACCCGAGACGGTGGGGAAGTGGTTAATGAATAGGTCGCCTTATTTCTCTGCCGCAAAAGAAGAGGTTTCCCAAAGCCGCGACTTTGCCTGGGGTCGCATTGTTGCCGGGGGGTGCCTCATTGTGGGGGTGGGCCTATTGTGGTGGTTTCTGAGCCGACCCGTTCAGATGGGGGCCGACCCGGAGGTCTTCAAAACGGTGGATGCCCTTTACACCGCCATCCGCAATCAAGACAAAAAACAGCTTGCCTCCTGTGAGGCACTGCTCAAGGACCATTTTCGGGGTGGGCGGCTCCCCGCCACGGCTTCCCAATCGCTTAACAAGGTGATTGCCAAGGCCCATTCCGGGGAGTGGGACCCCGCCGCCAAAAGCCTCTATTCCTTTATGTTGGCTCAACGAAGGGACTAAAACCCAAGGAGTCTGCCGGAATCCCTATTGCGGTGGTCGATTGGGTGGGTTTAGACTTTGGGGGCTCTCAGGTGCGAAACTGTGCTTGGGTTGCGTAAACCGTACACCCACACCCGGCAAAGGATGGCCGGGATCAAGCGGTTGGGAGGATGCCGACCATGTTTTCATCGCTAATTTTCGCGGGAACCTATTCAGGATTGACTCTTTTGGCGGGCCAAACCGAGACTCCTCAAAGGACCATTTTCCCTGCAAAAACCACCAATCCCCAAGGACTAACGGGCCAGGCGCTCGCCTCCCTTGCCGCGGATTGTCCCAATTCGCTGGTGTTAGCCGGGGCTCAGGAACTCGTCTACCGCGGCACCTTTCAAGAGGATTTTCTCTCTAGTCAAGTTCAGCACGCCAGAACTTGGCGGGTGGAAGCACGCAATTTGATCATAGGGGAGGAGCGTGGCTTCAAAGTGGCCTCGTTCACCCAGATTCGTCCCAAGGAGATCCGGCTGCCCGGTTCCCCCGCAAAAGACATCACCCCCCGGGTGGAAGATTCCGGTTCTCCCGCGGCCCATGTGGTGGTGTGGTCGGTGAACCCCAATGGACAGTGCCAATCCCTTGAAAAACGCAGACGGCCCGTCTCGCTTGAGGGGATTCCCCTTCGGGAAGGCTCTCTTTTTGTGGGGTTGCCGCTGGACAGTTCCCAAGCCGCCGAAGGTTGGAAATCCCAAGAGGCGGGCCATCCCGACTGGAATTGGCGTTTGGCGGGTCGGGAAGGGGTTCAAGGGACCCGTTGTGTGGTTCTAGAGGGGACCCAGACTCCTCCGGAATGGGAAAAACCCAGGGCGGATCGGCCCACTTGGAGACGCACAGCCCGCGCTTGGATCTCAAGCACGACGGGTATGGTACATCGCCTCGAAAAAATCTATGAAAGGCGTGACCCGGCCCGTGACTATGTCAGCCTTAGGACAACCCATCGGGTAGAATTGGACAGCACGCTGGGCTATCCCGGCCAACTTTTTGAGGATCGCAAACGCGAAGTGTTATTGGCCTTCCAGACCCAAGAAGAAACCCTGTCCCTTGTCGATGAAACCAACCGCAATCCACGGGCATTTGACGCCCTAGTTCGGCAAATCAACACTCAAATTTCAGACCATCCGTCGACTCCCTACCGAGCCGCCCTGCAAGGGGTATTGCGCAAGATCGACTTGGCCAAAAAAGGTGAATTGGTTACCGCCGTGGAGGATGAGCCGGCCGGATCAGAGCCTGTTCCCGGGCCCACCTTGGGCAAAGTAGCGCCCGATTTCTTGGTCCCCTCCATGGACAAGAGTGGCACGGTTAGCCTGAGAAATTGGAAAAACAAGCCTATCTTGCTTCTCTTTTATCACCCCGATTCCCCCAGCGCGATCAGCAGCCTTGCCTTTGCCAACGAAATGGCCCGCGAAAACAAAGGCAAGATTCAGGTTTTGGGCATGACTGTTTTGAGCAACGCCCGCAGGGTTTCCGCCCAAAAAGAGGCCATGAAGCTCACTTTTCCACTGGTGGATGGAAGCGGGCTAAAAATCAGCTACGCCCTCGACTCAACCCCCAAATGGTATTTGGTGGATGCCCTTGGGATCATTCGATCGGTCCAATCGGGTTGGGGCGATGAGATGAAAGCAGACCTGATTCGAGAAACCCAAGGGTTGCTGAACGCCCGCTAGGCCTTCCCACCCCGAGAACCGTTACAATCGGCTTGCCAAACGCCCGGTGGGATTTCCCCATCGGGCTTGGTCTATTTGGGGAGCGACTCCCTTCGGGAGAACACCCGATAAAAGATTAAGCCCGGCAAAAAGGGAGAGTCCTACTTCGGTCTTCATGACAACCATCGCTCCCGTATCCTGTGGCCCGTGTGCAACTCAATGTTTGCGTTGCGGGCGGAGCTTTGACACGGGCGAGGGAATTTGGTCGGCCCTTTTAGGGACTCCCCTTCGCGAAAAGGGGGGAGAAAAAGCACGCCAAAGGATCGACTTTTGCCAAAGTTGCTGGACCGGCCCCAAGGAGGGATTGCCCGAAGGGGTGGTCTGCTGGTTTCGGGCCGTTTGTAACCGCGAAACCTTGGGGAACCAGGCGCAATCAAGAGAGCAGATCCTTTTGGGAATCATTCAAACCTCCAAAGGTTTGGTGGTCGAGGAGGGGGATTCGCCCGGAAAACTAGGTAGCCAAGAGGCGGCCCGCTATGCAGCTGCTTTGGGGCTTTGGCGTATGCAAAGGCTCCGTTTGGATTCGGTGGACGACCGGAGTGGCCGCGAAATCCTTCGATTCCGTATCACCGGAACACAAAAACGATTTGAGGTGGCAAACCCCGGATTATCCGAGGAAGAACTGCGTAAGATGGAAGAGGAACTGGTGCAAAAAGCGCAAGAGGACTTGCGTTTGGGTGGTTTGACCGGATATCCCCCCGAGGGAAATCAAGCCGCATGAGCAGGAATCCCATTATGACCGTGGGCCAAAGACTTTGTTGCATCCTTCTGGTGGGCTTTGCCTTAACCGGGTCGGGCTGCAATTCGCTTGCCAAAAATCTTCGGTTGGGACAACCCAAAGACT
>SIAL01000200.1 GCA_009691815.1 Gemmataceae bacterium
CTAAGTTAAGGCCATTGGATCCTGACCCCTTTGTTTCGCTTAATCAAATACGACGGTTTTGTGATCGTACACCAAAATACGGTGGTTTAGGTGCCACCTTAGTCCCCGCGACAAGACGATCTTTTCAAGATCGCGGCCCTTTTCCAATAGGTCTTCAAGCGAATCGCGGTGGGATATGCGCATTACATCCTGCTCGATGATCGGCCCTTCATCCAGTTCGTCGGTGACATAATGACTGGTTGCCCCGATGAGCTTCACCCCTCGTTCAAACGCCCGGTGATACGGTCTGGCACCCACAAAGGCCGGCAAGAACGAATGGTGGACATTGATGATTCGTCGTGGAAACCGAGCCACAAAATCAGGTGAAATCACCTGCATGTACCTAGCTAAGACCACAAGGTCGATCTTTTTTTCCTCCAAAAGGGCCAACTGCCTAACCTCGGCCGCCTGTTTATTGCCTGTTTCAACCGGAACATGGTAAAAAGGAATCCCGTAAAATTCACACCAGCGCCTCGCGTCTTCGTGGTTGCTTATGACCAAAGGAATCTCGCAAACCAATTCGCCGGATTGATGCCGATAAAGCAAATCCACCAGACAATGAACGCTCTTGGAAACAAAAAGACCCACCCGCAAGGGGCGGTCGGACCGTTCAAGCCTCCAGCGCATCGAGAAGCGATCCGCCACCGGAGCGAATCGCCTTGGGAAATCCTCAAGGGTAATGTCGAACCCCTCCAGATCCCATTCCACGCGCATTAGGAAAAGGTCCCGTTCGGCGTCCTGATGTTGGTCGGCATGGAGGATGTTGGCGTTGTGTCTGGAAAGAAAATCCGCCACCCCGGCCACGATTCCTTTTTGGTCGGGACAATCAATCAACAAAATCGCGGTTCGCTTCATCGCATTTCCAAAAAAGTCAAAAGGATTGTTTAGAACTCCATGCGCTCAAGGGCACGGCAACCCCGGTCAAGGGCAAGGAAAGTCGTTAATAATCCGAGAATTGTAGCCAAAATAAATCCGCCGGTCACCACCACCCACACCCCCGGGGCGGGGCCGTTCGGTCCGGCCACGGCCTGGGACATGTGCCAAGGAATCGCGCCCAAACCAAGCATTAACAACAAAAAAACCAAACCTACGATGAGGTTGAGGGTGCCCCCAAACCCCACGGCGATCTTGGAAGGATCCGTCTCCCGAAAGTTCGGCATGAGTGTTCCAAGCCCCACCCCAAGCGCCGACAGGCCAGAGCTAATAAGCACCAAAAGCCCAAAATGGATCGCCATGCCGGACAGAGGCAAGTTGAGGGAGAAATCCGAAAGGACCACCAAGGGAAGGGTCACGAAGAGGGAACCGTAAAAGGAAAACCAATATTTTGCCATGAGCATTCTTTTGCGCTCGATGGGCATCAGCCCAAGGACCCAAAATCGCCTTCCCTCCAAAGAAAGTTGGGGGAAGACAAATCGGCCCGTGTAGGTACACATAAGCAGTGTCAGACTCAACAAGTTAAGAAAGCCAAGCCCCACCTGAAAGGGATACTCGATCTCCTTGGGGAACATCCGTTTGAGGTTGGAAAAATAAAGGGCCAACAACCCGAGAAACACGACCACCTGGCCCCACTGTTTCGGATCACGGCGAAAGGTCCTGAAATCCTTAAGCATGAGTGCGGCAAGGCCCCTGTCTCTTGGCGCAAACCAGCGAAAAAGTCGGTCGATCCATGCCTGTGTTTTCGAAGGTTTGGTCTCGGGATTGACCGAAAGCCTGTCGAAACCGCTTCGATACGCCAGCTTTGCCAGTGCTGCCGCCAATAGGTAAGCGAACGCTCCATGTGACCAAATCAGGCCCAAATACCATCCTGCCGCGTTAAGGTCGCCAAACGCGGCGGCCCGGAGCCCCCTAGAAATCCAATAGCTTGGCAAAACGGGGAGGCTTGCCGCCTGCACCTGTCCCAAGGTTTTTTGCAAAAGGTCCTCACCCATCTGGATGTCCCCATGCCGCAGGCTACGAAGGGTTCCAGCGATCCAAAAGGCCCCAATCAGCATCGGTAAAATCACGCCCATGGCAACGAGAAGGGTCCGTCCCTTGGGCAGGTAATTGACCATTAAAAGGCAGAAAATAGCGCCTACAGAACCGGGAATAAGGGCGAATCCAACAAAAAAGAACGGCATGAGGAGATAAAAAATTGGACCCGCTCCCACCGATAGGGCGTAAGCCAAAAGGATCGGTCCCCCCAAAAGGAGAAAGGCCCAAGAGCTGAACGACCCCGCCACAAAAAATTTGTACGCAAAGACTTGGTCCTCATCGACGGGCTTGCTTAACAAAAAAGCCGTTTCCGCCGAGTCAAAAAGGCTCGCGTGTAGGATTAGTCCGGTGGAGAATACCAAAAGGCCGGCCAAGGACAAAAACAACATGTCAAACAAAAGCGCGACGAAATTGCCACCCAAGGGTAGCTTTTGATCGACAAGAAATCGAAAGCCGGCATAGGAGACGCCGAAGACAAATAGAACCACGATCAGGCTACAAACCCCGATCACCAACGGCCTAACATACGAGAAGGCGGAAAAACCTTTCCATGTGTTCCAAGCAATCTTGGCGCCCAGCCGCAGGAAAATGTCGGCCCCAACGGAATGAACACGGGATTTTTTTTCTATGGGTTTGCCGGTCATTAACTGGGGTTCCCCGTGGATTGGATGACGGTTTCGGCGATCGATTCTTCTTCGGTCAAGCGAAGAAAAACCTCCTCCAATGAGCCTTGATGCGAGGCTTGGGCTTTGAGGTCGGAAACCTTGCCTAGGCCAATGAGCTTCCCTTTGTTAATGATTCCAATGCGAGTGGCTAATTCCTCCACCACATCGAGGGAATGGGAGGAAAGGAATACCGTTGTGCCATGCTCCGCCTGTTCTCGGAGAATGTCCTTGAGTTGACGGACGCTTCGAGGGTCAAGACCAACCGTCGGTTCGTCCACAATCAAAAGCCCGGGTTCATGCAAAAGCGCCGAGGCAAATACGGTTCGTTGCCTCATGCCATGGGAGTAGCGTTCGGTAAGGTGGTCGATAAAGTTTTCCAAACGAAATAATTTGGCAACATGAGCAAGGCGCTCGGCGGCGTAATCTTTATCTAGGCCGTGCATATCCGCGACAAATTGAAGAAACTCGCGACCGGTGAGCTTGTCATAAAGGTAGGGCAAATCGGGGACATAGCTCATGGTCGCTCGGGCCTTTCGCCCCTCGGTGAGCAGGTCAAATCCCCCAATGCGGATGGTCCCTTTGGTCGGGTAGAGCAGCCCACAAAGCATTTTGATGGTGGTCGTTTTGCCTGCGCCATTTGGCCCCAGAAATGCAAACAGCTCTCCTCTAGGCACGACAAGGGTCATGTCGTCCACCGCCGGGGTTCCCCCATAAACCTTCGACACTCCAAGGATCTCGATCATCGGTCCGGTTGAATCGGTCATCATTCCTCCCTTTCGAGAGTCCACCGATGGCGAAACTCCAAAACCACATCTTGCCTCATTATCCTGCCGTTATTGGGGTCGACCCAGATATCCATCTGGCACTCTTCCGAAACCGCCCGCAACTTTCGGCAAATCACGGCCTTTGGGTCTTCTTTTTTCCAAGATTCGAGAAGAGCAAGCACCTCGACCTGCATCGGTTTGCCAGAAAGCCGACTCCCTGCGGCGCCTTGGGATAAATCCCCAAGGGCATCGACACAAATGACGGTCCATCTGGCCCCGGGGTTTAGTCTACCTAGCCTCCAAACAGGCATTAGGGGGAACCAGACCATTCCCGGTTCGCCAATTTCCAACAAGGGGAGGTCTCTGATGGTTTCCCTGCCTTGAAAGGTTTCGGTCACCTTGCGGGCCAATTTGCCGCTTTGGACGGTTCCCTCCATTAAGGCACGGGCTTCAATGGCGAGGTTGAGCGGGGGCTGAAATTCCCATTTGCCAGAAATTTTCTGGAGGTAGCCATTACGGCCTGTGGTGTATTCTGTGCGTAAGGATTTGAAGATGGTGGAGATTCCCGAGCCGGGCAAAGGAGCAAGGTCCATCCAAAAAAGAAAGGATTCTGCCGGTTTTTCGGTGTAATCAAGGCCCGAAATGCCCCGATACAACTCCTTGCCATCACTGAAAATCTTCCACCTAGACGAGGTCCGACTGCCCACGGTTTCATCCGATAAGGCGATGAGAACCGGGGCGGGCATATCGGTCGACCAAAGAGGCAAATACTCGGTCATCAGGAGCCAACCCGTGGTTAACGCCCAGCCGCCCAAAATCAAAATCACGGCCCAACGGGGGGGCATCTGCAAAGGCCTCCTATGCGAGGAATCTCCCTATCATGTTAAGAACACAGGGGGCATCCTCAAATGCTTCCTAAAGTACCCTTTGGAGGCCGTATGAAAAGTATTGTGGTGGGTGTGCCCAGCGAGGTCAAAAACCATGAATACCGTGTAAGCCTCACTCCGGTTGGTGTCGAAGAGTTAACCAATAAGGGCCACAAGGTCCTCATCCAAGCCGGGGCGGGGCAGGGATCCGGGATTCCCGATGAGGCCTATCGCCATCAGGGTGCGGAAATTGTCGATGGCCCCAAGGCGATTTGGTCTAGGGCGGATTTGGTCGTTAAAGTTAAGGAGCCCATGAAGGAGGAGTGGCCTTTGATGCGAAAGGGGCAGGTGGTTTTCACTTTTTTCCATTTTGCGGCGGACAAAGACCTTACCGAAGCCGTTTTGAATTCGGGAATCAGCGCGGTTGCCTATGAAACCATTCGCGACTCCAAGGGAACGCTTCCCCTTTTGACCCCGATGAGCGAGGTCGCGGGGCGGATGAGCATTCAGGAAGGGGCCAAATATCTCGAACGGCCATTCGAAGGCCGCGGCATTCTTTTGGGGGGAGTCCCCGGCGTTGCTCCTGCCCAAGTGGTTGTCCTTGGTGCGGGCGTGGTGGGCGCCAATGCCGCACGGGTTGCGGCGGGTTTGGGGGCCCATGTCAAAATCCTCGATGTCAATCTTGACCGGCTTCGGTATCTTGCCGATGTTATGCCCCCCAATGTTACCACTCTTTTCAGTGACAGGCACAACATCCTCCATTCTTTGACCAGCGCCGATTTGCTTATCGGGTCGGTACTCATTCCCGGCGGCAGGGCCCCACGGTTGGTTCGCGCCGAAGACCTGAAAAGGATGCCTCCCCGTTCCGTCATCATTGATGTCGCCATCGATCAGGGTGGATGCGTGGAAACGAGTCGGCCCACCACCCATGAAAATCCGACATACATGGTCGATAATGTGGTTCATTACTGTGTGACCAACATGCCCGGGGCGGTGGGCCGGACCAGCACCTATGCTTTGACCAATGTGACCTTGCCCTATGTGCTTGAATTGGCCAACAAGGGACTTAGGGATGCGGTGATGCAAAATCCCGCTTTGGCGTTGGGCCTAAACATTTACGAAGGCAAGGTAATCCAGCCTTTGGTGGCCGCCGCCTTTGGCCTCTCTTGTGAAGGAAATCCCTTTTCATGAGTGGAGATCTGTTCGAACCTGTACCCAAGGCCCTTGAGGTTTCCGAACTCCTTTTCGGAATCAAGCAGATTTTCCAACCCATGCCCCAAGTCCTGGTAGCGGGCGAGGTTTCCAACCTGACCCTCGCCAAAAGCGGCCACGCCTATCTGACCCTTAAGGACGCCAAGGCATCGCTCAAGGTGGTTGCGTTTCGAAGCGTCGTATCCCGTGCCCGCTTTCAATTGTCCCAAGGAATGCGCCTTAGGGTTCTTGGAAAACTGGATGTCTATGTGGAAAGGGGCGACCTCCAATTCAACGCCCAAGAACTGAGCCCCGAAGGGATCGGCGCTTTGGAGTTGGCGTTTCGTCAACGCAAAGAGCGGATGGAATCGCTGGGGTGGTTTGCCCCCGAACGAAAGAGGCCCATCCCCGGGTTTCCAAGGGTGATTGGCATCATCACCTCCCCCTCTGGTTCCGCCATTCGCGATATGTTGGAAACCATTCGCGAACGCTGGCCGGTTGCCCGGGTGGTGGTGGCACCGTGTCAGGTTCAGGGAACCGGCTCCGCGGAACAAATGGCAAAAGCCTTGCGTCTTTTGGCCACCATGGGCCCGGAATCCGGTGGGCCTCCGGATGTCATCTTGCTTGGCAGGGGCGGCGGCAGCATGGAGGATCTTTGGGCCTTCAATGAAGAGGTTTTGGTCCGGGCCGTCGTCTCATGTCCCATTCCCGTTATCGCCGGTGTGGGTCATGAAGACGATGTGACCTTGGTCGATTTGGCAGCCGACTTTAGGGGCCTTACTCCAACCCATGCCGCCCAATGCGCTACCCCCAAACGGACCGAATGGGCCGCCCGAGTCGACTCTCAGGCCATCCGCATGCGACAGATCGTTACCTTAAAACTGGCGGAATGTCGCCGCGGTTTGGATTCGCTTTCACGGCGGTCAGGGTGGCAGCGTCCAAAGGAATGGGTTCTGGAAAAGCAAAACAGGCTCAAAGATTGGGGCGGGCGACTTTGCCAAGCTTGCCTACAGGCCCTTACCATCAAACATTCCCAACTCGATTCCCTTAAGGATCGACTCGCCCTCCTCAACCCCTTGCAAGTGTTGCAACGGGGGTATAGCCTGACATCCAAATTAGGGGAAGGC
>SIAL01000201.1 GCA_009691815.1 Gemmataceae bacterium
AAAGATTCTTCCTTCCCTTAGAAAGCCACCTCCCATGAACCGATTGCTAGCCTCCTTTCCAAGTGCCCTGCCCAAAGTTTTGGGGATACTTGTTTTTGGTTTTGTCTGGATTCCTGTCTGCCTTATTGCCCAAGAATCCCCCCCGTTACGCACAAGCGTTCAACGCTACATCGACAAAAACGAATTGGCAGGAGCGGTCATGCTTGTCGCCACCAAGGACAAAATCTTGGCGGTGGAAACCAATGGCTGGGCGGACATCGAAAAGCAAAAACCTATGAAAGCCGATTCCGTTTTCTGGATCGCCTCCCAGTCCAAACCCATCACCGCCGCCGCTCTGATGTGTCTTGTGGATGATGGGAAGGTTTCCCTCGACGATCCGGTGGAAAAGTTCCTTCCCGAGTTTCGCGGCCAAATGGTCGTGGCGGAAAAGGACAAGGAGCATATCCTTTGGCGCAAACCCAAGCACCCGATTACCGTGCGCAATATCTTGGCCCATACCAGCGGCCTTCCCTTCCGCAGTCCCATTGAGGTTCCCACATTGGATCGGCTTTCTCTTGCCGACCGGGTGCGAAGTTACGCCATGAGTGGTCTCGATTTCGAACCAGACAGCAAATACCAATACAGCAACGAAGGGATCAATGTCGCCGGCCGCATCATCGAAGTCGTTTCCGGTAAATCGTTCGAAGCCTTCCTTGACGCCCGTCTCCTTCGCCCGCTTGGAATGAAAGACACCTCCTTTTGGCCAACCGAAACCCAAGCAACCCGTGTAGCCAAAGCCTACAAACCCGGCCCTTCCAACATAGGCCTAGTTGAAACCAAAATCGAACAATTGCAATATCCCCTAAGCAATCGTTCCGAGAGAACGGCCATGCCCGCCGGGGGGCTTTTTGCCACCGCCGATGATCTGGCCCGCTTTTATCAAATGCTTTTGAACAAGGGAAAGTTTGACACCCAACAAATCCTGTCTGAAGCCTCCGTGGCGGCACTGGTCCAAAAACAGACCCCGCCCAATCTGAAAGATAACTACGGCTTGGGATTCTCCGTGGGCCCAACCAACTTTGGCCATGGAGGCGCCTATTCCACCAACTCTAGTGCCGATTCCAAAACCGGGCTGATCCTTGTTTGGCTGGTGCAACATAACGGCTTTCCAGGCGAAGGGGGCAAAAGCCAAGAAGCCTTCCGCAAGGAAGCCCATCTTCAATTTGGCCCCGACAAAAAATAATGGGCATAGCCCTTTGCACACTCCAAGCCGTCTCTGACTTTTGGAAAACCAGCTTGCCTATTTGGGGTGAAACCAACGGGTTTCATCCCAAATAGGGTGTCAAATCCCGAGATCCATTACCACCGATGGTCCTACTCCCTAGGAAAAGGGAACGCCACACGGTCCCCTTTTTTCGTGAGGAGCCTCTCCATGCGCTTGATCTTTGCACTTGTCCTTAGCCTGTTTTTCGTCACCCTCCTCCAAGCCGAGGTTCCCAAGCGACCCAACATCGTTTTTATCTTCTCGGATGATCATGCCAGTCATGCCATTAGCGCCTACGGATCCAAGATCAACAACACGCCGAACATTGACCGGATCGCCAAGGAAGGAATACTGTTTAAGAATTCGTTTTGTACCAATAGCATTTGCGGGCCAAGCCGGGCGGTGATCCTCACCGGCAAACACAGCCATTTAAATGGCTTTTACGACAACAATTCCACCTTCGACGGCACCCAGCAGACCTTTGCCAAACTCCTTCAAGCGAGCGGCTACAATACCGCCATGATCGGGAAATGGCATCTGGTTTCCGATCCGACCGGCTTTGACAAATGGACGGTCCTTCCCGGGCAGGGGCTCTATTACAATCCCCAATTCAAATCCGACAAGGGCCCGTTCAAGGTCAACGGCTATTGCACCGACATCATCACCGACATGACCCTCAATTGGCTTGACAAGGAACGGGACAAAAGCAAACCGTTCCTGCTAATGTGCCAACACAAGGCACCGCACCGCGAATGGGCACCCGGCCCCAACCAACTTGCTCTTTATCGGGACAAGGACATTCCCGAACCCGACTCGCTCTTCGACGATTGGAAGGGACTTACACCCGCCGCGAAACATCAAGAGATGACCATCGCCAAGGACTTGAGTCCAACGGACCTCAAATTCAAAAGCCCAAGCAACATGACGGTGGAGCAAAAGGCGCTTTGGGATTCGTACTACGAACCCGAGAACAATGCCTATGAAAAAAACAAACCCACCGGCAAGGATCTGGTCCGTTGGAATTACCAACGCTACATCAAGGATTACCTTCGCTGCGTGGCCGGCGTGGACGATAGCATAGGCAAGGTCCTCAAATTCTTAGACGAAAAAGGCCTCGCCGAAAACACCATCGTGGTCTATTCCTCGGATCAGGGGTTTTATCTGGGCGACAAGGGCTGGTACGACAAACGATGGATGTACGATTGGTCGATGCGAATGCCGCTGGTGGTCCGTTGGCCGGGCAAGATTCAACCGGGAAGCGTGAACAAGGACCTGGTGCAAAATCTGGATTACGGCCCGACCTTTCTTGAAGCGGCCTATGTCAAGGTCCCAAGCGACATGCAGGGCAAAAGCCTGATGCCTCTTTTGGAGGGGAACTCTCCAACGGACTGGCGTAAATCGGTCTATTACCACTATTATGAATACCCGGCGGTTCACATGGTGCCCCGCCATTACGGGGTACGCACCCAGACTCATAAGCTGATCCACTATTACCAACGCGACGAATGGGAGTTGTTCGATTTGGTAAAGGACCCCGCCGAGACTAAGAGTGTTTTTCAAGATCCAGATTATGCGTCCACACGGCTGGAATTGGCAAAGGAACTCATTCGGCTAAGGCGGTTGTACAAAGTCGAAGGGGCGCCCGAACCAGAGAAGGCAAAAAGACCATCCGCTGGCAAGAAAAAGGCGGGATAATACCGATCTGTAAAATACTTTCGCCTGTCATAGGCGACCGGTGGGCGCATCGTTTCCGCAGTTATTCTTTACGATCCGGAAGCGTTAGTGACGGACAATCGGAGTCAAGCTTGATACTTTTCAGCACCAAGTCTCAATTTCAGGCGTTGGGGATTAGCTAGGAAAAACATCGGGAGGTTGACAAGAAACCTGTGGCCGATATTTACCCTGAGGCGCCTGTTGGCGTTCCGGACGATTTCACAAAGCCAAGCAAATCGTACGGGCGGGGGGTCAACTTTCTATTGCTTGGTCTATTGGGGTTTTTGCTGCTCTACATGGGCCTTGTCGCCTTGACCGCGTGGGGACTCTACTTTTTCATCACCCATTCTCCCGACACTTGGCTGGAACCGCAAACCCGCCGGGGCGGTCGGGGCAATACCGCCCTCTGGGGTTTGTGGGCGGGCGGGATTTTAGCCATGGGAATCTTGTTCATATTCTTCTTCAAGGGCCTGTTCAAACGCCAAAAAACCGATTGGTCCCACTTTCTCGAACTAAAATCTCAGGATCAACCTCGGTTGTTCGCTTTCATCGACCGCCTTTGCCAAGAAACCCAGGCCCCAAAGCCCCAAAAGGTTTACCTCAGCCACGATGTCAACGCGGCGGTGATCTACAACACCTCATTGTTGAACCTGTTCATCGCGCCAAAGAAGAATTTGCTCATCGGCGCCGGTCTGGTGGAAGCCATTAACCTTCGGGAATTTCAGGCGGTGTTAGCTCACGAGTTTGGCCACTTTTCACAAAAAAGCCTGGCGTTTGGCAACTATGTTTATGTCGTCAACAAGATTTTGGGGGACATGATCTATGGTCGCGACGCCTTCGATCGATTTTTGCTGCACTGGTCCGGTTGGGACATTCGTATCTCTTTTCCCGCCTGGGGTCTTCGAGGTGTCATTTGGGGTTTACGGCTTGGACTGGGCGGCGTTTACAAAGGAATTAATCTTCTAAACCTATCTCTTTCAAGACAAATGGAATTCAACGCGGACGATGTCGCCGTGAGCGTGGCGGGGTCCGACGCGATTGTTGATTCCCTTTGCAAGACCCATTTCGCCGATGAATGCCAAAACGCCGCCGCGGAAATGTTGATTACCGCCGCCGATCACTCCCTTTTTACAAAAGACTTCTATCACCACCAAAGCATGATGGCCCTCCATATTCGAAAGGTCACCGAAACCGAAACGCGTGGCGTGCCCAAAAAACCAAGCGAACCCGCCCAATCGGGCAAGGATGTCCGGGTGTTTGATCCGACCGAAGGAGTCCAGGGCATCCCCAAGATGTGGTTGTCCCACCCGCCCAATCATGAACGGGAAGCCAACGCCAAACGATTGTATTTTCCCGCCGTAACCGACGAGCGATCGGCCTGGTACATTCTTGACAATTGCGAAAACCTCCGTGAACAAATGTCCCGGATTTTTTATCGGCTCGCCTTGGGCAAGGAGCCTACCGGAGAACTCGCCGATGCGATCCTAGTCCAAGATTTCATCGCAAAGGAGATCTCGGAACGAACCTATGATCCCAAATATGGGATCATTTACGATAGCCGCTGGGTGGGGCTTGAAAAACTTGCCGAATGGGAGGGTGATAAAGAAGTTATCGACTCAGAAAAGGTTCATGAATATTTGACCAAACATCCCGCCGAGTCCCTCAAGAAGTTGGTGGCAAAATGGGTGCAATTGCGCGACGAGGCCGATTTGTTCGAGGGCTTGGTTTCCAAGAGATACAAACCCAAGGGGAAAACGGTTGAGTTTCGGGGAGAACAACGAAACACAAAGGACTCCAAAAAAATTCTTGACCAAATCGAGACGGAATTCAAGGAGGTCTTGGAAAAGCTGGCAGAGACCGATCGGGAGGTCTTTTTGATTCATCACCATGCCGCGGCCGGAACATCCTGGCTGGATGATCTGGAAAACCGCTACCGCTTTCATGCAAAGCTACAGGAATGGTTCAAAAAACTCACTGGTCAAAAGGGATCCTTGGAATCCATGCTCCAAGCCATCCAAGGGACGGAGCAAATTCCCGAGGCTGATTTTAAACACCTAAAGAACATCCTTAATGGGGCAAGGGAGGCGATATTGGAGGTGCGCGAGGCGACCTTCTCGGTGATTTGCCCGCCCCTTGCAAACCTCAATCCAGAGACATCCCTGCAATCCCTTGTTTTTGACGAGGTTCTCGATTTGGGGGAACCGCTTGACAAAAAGAGTGGCATTGATGGCCCCTGGATAGGCAACCTTTACACAGCCTTAGAAAAAACGGATACTCGATTAAGGCGGGTTCATTTCAAAAGTTTGGGCGGCATTCTCAGTCTCCAGGAAGGGATCGCCAAGAATTGGTTGACAACCCATGTAAAACCGCCCGATCTAAACCCCGAAACGACACCACCGCTGGGTTCCTCTTAGGGCCTTGCCTCGGGCCGAGGCCATTCCTTTACCTCCCCGGCGGCTTTGTGCAACAAGGGGTCGATAAGCGATGCGGCGGATTTACCAAAGGACTCGCCGTGGGCGTTGAATAGCACGCACCAAATCAAGCCATCGTGACGGCGGACCAAAAGCGCCGAGGAGCCTGGCACCAATCCCGTGTGCCACGCGTTGAATTTTCTTTCCGACACATTCCGTACCTGCCACCCTAGTCCATACCAAGTTTTCGGGGGTTTTTCTTCGCCTTTCAAGGGAATCTCCTTGGGCCTTGCCAGTATCGACTCCGCCGACGATTTCGAAAGGCGTCCTTCCGAACCTGGGAGGTCCAAGATCCTTGCAAAGCGCACCATATCCTCTGCCGAGGCAATCCAGCCCCCGTGAGCATCTAGGGCCTCGTGATACCAGGAACCATAGGGCCGTACCACAGATTCAAAGGGACTAAAGACCGATTTTTGTTTCCTACCTTCCAAGTCGTAATAGGCGCTTTCGGTGGGATACCGTTGGTCCAATAGGGACCTTCCCACCTGAGGGTACTTGGCTCCCATGGGGGTCAACACCAAGGCTTTTACGGCGGTTTCATATTCTTGCCCGGTGACCTTTTCGATTACCCGGCCCAACAGGCAGTAGCCAAAGTTGGAATAGGCGTACTTTTCGCCCGGGTCAAAATCCAAAGGCTTTCCCAGCATATTTTGAATGATGATGTCGGTCGAAGCGGGGGGCTTGGTTTTGGCGTTTTGGGCAAACACCACCGAACGAAACATGGGGTCGAACGATTTGGCCCGGTCAAATCCCGCCGTGTGATGCAGCAGATGCAAAAGGGTGATTTTTGCAAACCGAGGGTCCATGGTTTCCCCGGGCAACGGCTTGGCCTTAATGTATTTCAGGATCGGGTCATCCAGTTGGAGTTTGCCCGTTTGGGATAGCATCATGATGGCCATGGCGGTGATGGGCTTGGAAAGGCTGGCGATTCTAAGCAGGGTTTGGGGGCGCATCGGTTCCCCCGCGAGGCCTTTGTCCTCATCGGGTTTGATGGCCCAACCGAACCCGGCGGAGTAGATAAGCCGGTCGTCCTTGACAATGGCAAGCGTGGCTCCTGGGATCTTGTGTTCCTTGAGGAACGCAAGCATCAAGCGGTCAAAAGGTTCAAAACGAGGATCGAATTTCCCCACTTTGGGAAGGGTCTTTGGTACTTCTTGGGAAGGAAGAAGGGGCATTCCCAATCCCAATGG
>SIAL01000202.1 GCA_009691815.1 Gemmataceae bacterium
GGGGACGAAAAGGGCCGGTTAATACGAAGGGTTCAAAAGATTCTTCAAAACCTCGGGGGCGGCGGGGGCGTAGGCCCTTGGCTCCATGGTGGAACTGGCGCGACCCTGAGTAATGCTTCTTACCCGGTCGGCATAGTCAAAGAGTTTTGCCATGGGCAAAATCGCCTCCACCACTCTATTCTTCCCACGAACGATAATGTCCTGAATCTCCGCCCGGCGGCCATTTAAGTCAGCTGTCACAGACCCTAAATGCTCCTCCGGAACATTGACCTCTAGCTTCATCACAGGCTCTAAAAGGACAATGTTGTCGGCAAAGGCCTTCCGTACCGCGTCCGCAGCGGCGACCTGCATTGCCACTTCGTTGCTTTGGGCCGGGTCCCATTGGATCGACTCGAGGACAGCCTCTACCTTCATCACCGGATAGCCCATCTCCCCGGATTGAAGCGAAGAGCGCAACCCATCCATCGCGCTTTCCACAAAGTTTGCCGGGACCGTGTCATGGCGAACCTTGTTGATCACCTGAACCCCGTACTTGTCCACGACCGAGGGTTTGGCCCCTTTGTTTTTCCCCTTGGCGGCTTTGGTCGATTGTTCCTCGACCTCGGGAGGAGCCTCCTCTTCCAATTCCAAGGGAGTAAACGAAACAACAATCTTGGCAAAGATGGTGGTGCCGCCCGCCAAGCGATCACACTCGCCAATGACTTTAACTTTGTTTGCGATCGTTTCCCGATAGCTGACTCGGGGCTTTCCCACCCGGATTTTGAGGCGAAAATCGCGCTCCATCCGGTGCTGTTTGATTTCCAAATGGAGCATTCCCATGCCACTCATCAGGGTTTGGCCAGTCTCCTTTTCGAGAGAGACGATAAAAGTGGGATCCTCGCGACGGAGCAGGGCGAGGACATCGGCGAGTTTGTCCTTGTCTGCGGAGAATTCGGGTTCGACGGAGCGACTAACCACGGCCTGGGCGAATTGGATTTTTTCAAGAAGGATCGGATGCTGGGAATCGCAAAGGGTATCGCCGGTGGAGGAGTCCTTTAGGCCGACGATGGCGACAATGTCCCCCGCCCTCCCCTCGTCGAGTTCGGTCCGTTGGGACGGATCGGCTTCGGTGTGGAACATTTTGCCGATGGTTTCGCGGGTCTCTTTTCCCTGATTTAGAACCCGTCCCCCGACCTTTACCGTCCCGGAATAGATCCGCAAAAAGGACAATTCGCCGTGGGAATCGGCGACGACCTTAAACACCAGACCGCAAAAGGGTTCTTTGGCATCGGGTTTTCGTATTTCCGGTTTATCATTTTTTTTTGGGTTTATGCCAACAACCGGGGGGCGATCCAGAGGGCAAGGCAAATAGTGGAGCATACCGTCCATCAACGGTTGGATGCCGATGTGCTCACGACCCGAACCGCAAAACAGGGGCTGAATGAGCCTTGCGATGGTCTGTTGCCTTAAGAGTTTTTGGATTTTCTCCACGGGGACGGCGGCGCCTTCAAGCACCAGACTGGTGATGAGGTCATGGGGATCATTTTCGGTAAGGACATCGAACAGATTGGTTCGCCACCGATGGACCTCGGGCAGCATATCCTCCGGGATTTCCTCGGTGGTAAAGGTTTTGCCCCAATCGGACGGGTTAAAGCGATGGACCTTTTGCTCAATGATGTCAATCACGGCCTCAAAAGGGCGGTTACTATCTTTGATGGATCCACTGCCTAGCGGAATCACCACCGGCACGGGGCGGGTCTCCAACCGTTCGATGATATCGTCTAAGGTACCATCGAAATCCGCCCCGATAACATCCATTTTGTTGATAAAAATCAGTCGGGGAACCTGATATTTTTCGGCTTGGCGCCAAACGGTTTCCGATTGGGCTTCGACACCTTTTTGGGCGTCAAAAACCACCACACAACCATCCAAAACGCGAAGACTGCGCTCGACTTCGGCGGTGAAATCGACATGGCCCGGGGTGTCAATGAGGTTTAAGGTTGAGCCTTTCCATTTAAGCGGAATGCAGGCGCTGTAGATGGTGATTCCGCGTTGCTGTTCCTCGGGGTCGTAGTCAGTGGTGGTATTTCCGGAATCTACGGCACCCAAACGATGGATGGCCCCGGCATAAAAAAGGACATGCTCGGAAGTGGTAGTTTTCCCGGCGTCAATATGCGCCACGATTCCAAGATTGCGGACGAAACGAAGGTCTGTCGGGGAACCTGCCATGGCCAAATCCCATAAAAACGGGCTAACTTGGCCCAAAAAGCGACTTGTGCCAATAAAAAAAGGGGGCAAAAAGCCCCCTCAAAAGGATTGTCTGGTGACTTACCAAGCAAAGTGGGCAAAGGCTTTGTTGGCATCGGCCATCTTGATGGTCTGTTCACGCTTGCTGACGGCTTCGCCTTCACGACGGTAGGCGGCCATCAATTCTTCGGCCAGTCGGAGGTACATGGACCGACCCGATTTGGAACGGGAAGCATTGATGATCCAGCGGATCGCAAGGCTCTGTTGACGGGCCTTGTTGACCTGCATGGGGACCTGATAATTGGCTCCGCCAACTCGTTTACTGCGCACTTCGACCGTGGGTTTCACATTTTCCACGGCGATGGAGAACACCTCAACCGGATCAAGGTCGGGCATTCGCTTTTTGATTTGATCCATCGCATCGTAAAAAATGCGTGTGGAGGTGGCTTTTTTGCCATCCCACATCATGCAGTTAACAAACTTCGAAACCAGCTTGTTACCGTACCGGGGATCCGGCTTTAGAGTGGTCGCACTCGCGGTCATTTTCTTGGCCATGGTCGCTTAATGTCCTTGCTGAATCAGTCTTTGAGAAGTACAGCCTAAAAGGCTGGAATTATTTCTTGTCCTTTTTGGACCCATATTTAGACCGGGCTTGTTTTCGGTCGGTAACGCCCTGGGAGTCAAGCACGCCTCTTACGATATGATAACGCACACCGGGAAGGTCACGGACTCGACCACCGCGAACAAGAACAATCGAGTGTTCCTGAAGGTTGTGGCCCTCACCGGGAATGTAGGCCGTAACCTCAACCCCGGTGGAAAGTCGCACACGGGCGATCTTTCGAAGGGCCGAGTTAGGCTTTTTGGGGGTCATGGTCTTCACTTGAAGACAAACGCCCTTCTTTTGCGGACAACCCTGCATCGCGGGATGCTTGGATTTGCTAAATTGGGGAACCCGCGCTTTGCGGACAAGCTGATTAATCGTTGGCATAGATTCCTAAAACCTGATCCGTTCTCCGTCCAAGGCGGCGGAACAGTCCTCTAAAAGGATTATCGTAAAGCCTACAGGCACAAGGGTCAACCTCAAGACCCCTAACATTCTTGGAAAAATGTCAGGGAACTCTGGGATTGGGACATTTTTATAAGACAAGAGGATCAAACTGCGTCTTCTTCGTCCTCATCTTCATCATCCTCATCGTCGTCCAAGTCGTCCTCATCATCGTCAAAATCGTCGTCGAGGTCATCCTCTTCCTCATCGTCCTCGAGGTCGTCATCCTCGAAGTCATCCTCATCAAAATCTTCTAGGTCTTCCTCGTCGTCCTCATCGTCGTCAGCATCGTCGTCCTCATCGTCGTCAGCATCGTCGTCCTCGTCTTCTTCCTCGTCTACCATGGTCACACCGACCAACTCATCGTCGCCAAACCCGAAAACCGGGAGTTCCCTAGCCATTTTCCAATCCTTGCTGCTTTTCTGAAGCCCTGTCATCGCTTGCATGATAATTCCTCTCTTGGATACCTCGTGAACCTAATATCTCGGTCTGATCGCGTCCGGTTCCTCGATGATTTTTCGAAAACCCAACCGTTTCTTTTCCAAAATCTCCACAACCCTTTTTTGACATAAAACCATCGGTTTGGGAAAGCAAATTCTGTTAATTTTTCCAAAACTTGGATTTTTCAGCCAATCCCCACTCCGGGAAAATCCCAATCACCCCTGTCCGGGATAGATTTCGGGAAGCCCAAGGGCCCTTCGTTTATCTACCAAAAACGGCAGGTGATGGGGAATGTGATAATTTATTCCGTTCAAGATTTCTTCCAAGGTAAGTGGACCTTTAACCATGTGATGGCCGATTTTCCCCCAACAGTTTTCGTCCATATTCGTTAAAATACGGGCCATTTGCAGGCGAATGGAGCGAATTATTTCCAAATCCCGCACCAGACTTCTGGTCTGATAATGAAGGGTGGCAGCGAATTTATCCTCGTCCCCGGGGACCAAACTGGTAGCATCTCCAGCTATCACCCGCTTCATCCTGTCAGCGAATAATGGTTCAAAATCCGCCAAATGGGCCACCAATTCCACCGTGCTCCATTTTCCCGGAATTGGCCGTTGCAAAGCCTCTGCGTCCGTGATGTCCCAGAGCCTTTTTTCCAGCTGAAAAACGGACCCGACATAGGCCCCGACCAGGTTTTGATATTTTTGATTCATGGCTTCAAAATCCTTAACCGGCTTTACGGTACATCTGATCACGGAGATGCCGTATTTTTTCTCGCCGCAATCCATCAACAGCGCCCGGATCGTAATCTAGAGGCTGCCCGGCAAAACGACAAAGCAGCTCATACGCCCGGTGTCGGTGTGCCAATCCCGGATGGTCCAGATATTCGATCATCAAGGGAGCAAAAAGGGTCATTTGGGAAAGGATTTCCAGCCCAGCCTGGGTATCCCCGGAGACGAATCGCTCAAATAAACCCCTTTGGGCAATCAAATCCGCCCCAACACCGGTAGGCTGCCTGAAATTCGAATTAACCCCGAAGGAGGGTCCCCAAAAAGTTTCATTACTAAAGCTGTTTCCAAGATATTCTTGGATCGCCACAGGGTCACGAATGATTTCCTGAGGAGAGCCATGGGTCACGACTTTGCCACTTTTGATCAGGTAGCTGCGGTCGGTGATGCTAAGGATTTCTCTGACCCGGTGGTCGGTCACCAAAATTCCTATCCCTTGATTTCGGAGATCCTTGACGATTTTTTGAATATCCTCGATGGTTTGAGGGTCGATGCCGGTATAGGGTTCGTCCAAAAGGATCAAAAGGGGATCCGCCACAAGGCACCGGGCAATTTCCAATCGCCGTTTTTCGCCACCGGAAAGGCGTGCAGCATTGATTTTGCGTAAATGGAGCAAGCCAAATTGGTCCAGAACCTTGTCGGCCAAATGGATTCGCTCCAATCGGGTAACTGCCCGGCCAAAAGTACGGTGTTTGGGAATGGACTCTAGGATGGCGTGGATATTTTGCTCTACTGAAAGGCGCCTAAATATGCTTGTTTCCTGGGCCAAATAGCCCATTCCAAGGCGGGCCCGACGGTACATGGGCAGGTTAGTGACATCCACCCCATTAAAAATCACCCGGCCGCCGTTGGGAGCAACTTGGCCGGTTGTCATCCGAAAACTCGTGGTTTTCCCCGCACCATTGGGGCCTAACAGCCCAACAACTTCCCCCACATCAACTGCAAAGGAAACGCCATCTACCACTTTGCGCCGACCATACCATCGTTCAAGTCCGGTAACTTCTAGTATGGCCATCCGTAGCCCCCAATCCATCTTGTTTCACGCACCAACATAATCTTTTAACCCGCCTGACCGCAATTCCACAAGCCCATTCCCGGCGAATTAGCCATCCAACTACCACGGCCCCCGTTTATGGTTAAACGCCGCCTTTGCCTAGCCAAGCCGAATCTCTTAAGACAAATCGGAAGCCAAACTGACATCTAAGCCAAATTGGGGATTGCCACCATTGACCAGAGTCCTAATTCCAGAGGCGGCCATCCAGCAACGGGTTCGTGACCTAGCGGCGGAAATCAACCATACAGTAGCAGGTTCCGTGGATGTCCTGATCCTGTTGAAGGGGGCTTGGATTTTTGGGGCGGATTTGGTGCGTTCCTTGGCCCGTGTCAACGCGGTTCATTTTGTTAAAGCAAAAAGTTACCTAGGATCAGCGACCACCCCGGAAAAAATCTGTTGGAATTGGCCGGAGGAACTCACCCCTCATGGGAAAACCTTGCTGATTTTGGATGATATTTTGGATAGTGGGGCCACGATTAAAGAGGCCAAGGTTTTAGCACAAAAGGCCGGCTTCCAGCAAATTCTTTCCGTGGTGCTAATGCGCAAGGTTCGAGCCGATTTGCCCCTTGGGGAGGCGGATTTTATAGGATTTGACATCCCGGACCTTTTTGTGTTGGGATATGGCCTTGACCATGATGAACGCTATCGCACCCTCCCGTTTATTGGGGTCCTTACGGAAACCTTGGGGGGCACTTGAACCACACCCCGACCACCATTTGGGTTGTCACAGATAGCCCCGACTGTCGCTTGGCCCAAAAATGGCGATCAGCATTTTCCCAACTATCGCCCCAATTATGGGAAGTGCATTGGGGCTATTTATCGCGCCCTAGGGATTTTTGGCGAAGGCAAACCCAACTTTTACAAACTCGCCAATTTTCCTTCGTTCAATCGTTAGGCTGGTTTTCAAGCGTTTTCCAAGCGTTATCGCTTCCCCGAAATATCCCTCTCGTGTTGGCCGATTTACCCCAATCTCACGGTTCGATCACCCAGCTTTTAAGCAAACGAGCCACCGCACAAATACACTTTCCCA
>SIAL01000203.1 GCA_009691815.1 Gemmataceae bacterium
TAGGCAAAGAGTGGCAAATTAGTCCGGCAGAATCCGCAATTTCACCCCAACCGGCAAATGATCGCTGACTCCCCGAACCCCTTTGTGTTTTTCGGATCCAAAGGCCAAGGGGTGCCCTTTTTTGTTGAGATTGGGGGGAAAACGCACTATATGCTGGGATTCAGGCACCACCACCCACCCTTTTTTGTCGAGCATACCGGGGGAAACGGCAATTTGATCGAATTGGTACCAAGCACCGGAATAGTAGTGTGTTCCGGGTTGGCCATGGCGAAAGGCGCCAAACAGGTTCAAAAGGGAGCCCGTTTGAGGATTTTGGGCTAAAAGTTCTTGAGAAGACTCCAGTGCTTTTAGGTGGCCCCGGACGCTGGGTTCATTGGGATCATCGTTGAAATCCCCGCAA
This sequence comes from Gemmataceae bacterium, assembly GCA_009691815.1. Classification (GTDB taxonomy): domain Bacteria; phylum Planctomycetota; class Planctomycetia; order Gemmatales; family Gemmataceae; genus SYLG01. The sequence goes on from SIAL01000203.1 coordinate 401, forward strand.
ACCAACAGATCCGCGGCGGGGTTTGCGGTCAAAATGGCCCGCACCTGTCCATGGATTTGGTCGCCATATTTGGCTCTGCCCGATCCCTCCTTATCGGAAACCCGGGAGGTCCAATGGCTCACAACGAGTATCAAGGGAGCCTTGTTCCCCCCCTTGGGATTGTCCACCTCGGTTTTGAGGATACGAAGTCGTTTCCCCCAAAGTTGGGTCCGAAAGCCGCGCAAAGGAATCCGAGAAAGGACGGCGGTCATAATGGCCCGGCCCCCTTCCGGGTCTTTTTGTTGAATGTATTGGTACTTGGCGGCTTCCGCTGGCAAGCTTTTATTGAGCCTTTCCCTTAGGGCTTCCACCGATCGGGAGCCAGTTTCCACCTCGGCCAAACCCAAAATATCCGGTCCGCGGCCATCGTTTACCTTGAGTAGGACCTGCGCAAGGTGGTCGAGTTTTTCTCGAAAAAGTTCGGTATTTTGGGAGAACATTCGGTCGTAGGGGGCATCGGCTGTGCCGTTATGGTGGGTAAGCTGGTCATCAAAAAAGTTTTCGACATTCCAAAAGACGAATGATATATCGGGGTATTTTTCTAAATCAAAAGTTATCTTGCCAGATTCTGGGTCGGGATGGGGAGCAACGGGATCAGCTGCGGGATTGGGGGTGCAGCCAAAAAGGAAAAGGACAAGCAGCAGGCCTAGCCACCAAGGTTGAGGTTGATCCCGGCGGGCGGGTTGGTTATTGCGAAACCAAGATTGTGCAAGGAGTATGGTCATGCGAGACCTCGGTCGGATGGGCTGGTTGTGTTTGGGGCTAATCCTTGGAATCACAGGGGCCTCTTTCGCCTATATTGTGGTTCCCCAGCGGGCTCTTGGGGCCAACGACCGCCACGAGGATTATGTCCTTTGTACGGGGCCGGTTTTGGTAAACCCAAGGATTCCCAGTGATGGAATCTGGTTATTGGATTATCGTACAGGTCGGCTCATGGGTACAGTCATAGATCACCTTGCTGGGACGATTGCAGGTTGGGCCGAGGTAGATTTGGTCAAAGAGTTTGACATTGCTCCGCGTGCCAATGTTCATTTTCTCATGACCTGTGGGGTCATCAACAACGGTCAATCGGCCCTTTATGTCGCTGAGACTCAAACCGGCAAATTTGCGGTTTACACCATGGGCATCCGTCCGGACAACCAGTCGGGCATGATGATCATGCGTCATTCGATATCCAGTTTTCGGGCCACGGGTGCTCCCGCCAATCCGAACATCATGTTGCCAACGGCGGGCATCCAACCCAAGGGGATGAATCTTCCCGGCCTGTTTCCGGGTAGTCAGCCCGGTGTGGCCCTTCCTGGTAACAATCTGGTTCGGCCCGGTTTCATGCCGGGGCTAAACGGGGTATTTCCGGGCGCGAAGCAGAAACCATCCTTGCTGCCGTCGGGCGAAAATTCCCCGAGCAATCCGGAACCACTTGGCCCGGTTGGAACCAATGCGGGGCCGTTGCCCGGGCCAGATGCGCCCATTAAATAGCTCTTTGGTCGTAAAAGCCAATGATTCCTTGGCTGTCAAACCGTAAACACAAGGGCAAGGCATCCAAAAGGTGCCTTGCCCGCCTTATATGTCATCCAATTTAACGCAACGGATTGAGGACCAGTCCGCTTAACACCTTGGGATAGAAATAGGTTGATTTGGGCGGCATTTTCTCGTTATTTGAGGCGATTTCGGCCACATGATCCATCTCACAAGGCGGAACCAGCGCGGATAGGTCGCATCCTAGGGGACCATTGGTGTGTACGGCCGGGACCGCTTCGAGGTCTTCATGGACATAGCGAACTTTCAGGCCACCGTTTGGGGCAAGCAGGTCCAGCACGAGGCGGTGAAGGATGCTCACACCAAGCGACTGCCACTCAGGCGTGTGCTCGGGGACCCGGCGGGCAAGCTCCTCGACGCCTTCGGGCTTGAGGCGCAACAGGGTCCAAATGCCGTCGGCACGGGTTCCCAGCCCGATGATGTCTTGGGAGCCATCTTCGGAAATTCGCCGCCAAGCCGCAAAGCCCGCTTCGTTGCCGGCCCCCACCCGTTCGATGTGGAAAAAAGGAGAAAGTTTGGTGGCCAAGGTAGCGGCATCCATGCCGGGTAGGCCATCCACGAGGCGATGGGTAGGCATGATGGTTAGGCCGGGGTCCCCCATGGAAACCAGCAACATGAGAATAAAGCGTTGGGGAGCATTTTCGTCCTTGGCCTCTCCCGCGAGAAGGGCCTCCTCGAGATATTTGCAACCTGTTTCATAGCGATGATGGCCATCGGCAATGAACACGGGCAAGTTGCAAAGGGTGGCTTGGGCTGCCTGGATTGCCGACACATCGGTAATGGACCAAATGCGGCTGGTGACACCGAGGTGATCTGTGGCCTCGATGGGAAGGACTTGCCTAGTGGCATGTTCAAGGGCCGTGATCGCCGAGTTCTCTTGGTCGGGATAGAGTCCAAAAATGGGGCTTAGGTTTGTCGAGGTGGCCTTGTAGAGTTTGAGGCGGTCGGCTTTTGGCCCCGAATGGGTTTCTTCGTGGGCGTAGATTTTGCCAGTGCCAAAGGGTTCCAACCGCACCCTGGCCATAAATCCCTTGCGGGTAAAGGTCTGGTCGCCTACGGTATAGTTCTGTTCCACAAGGTAGACCGCCGGGCGTGTTTCCGTTACCAAAACATCTTCCCTGATCCACTCCCTCATGATTTGGGCGGCCCGGGTGTAGCGATTGGTCTGTTCATCGTCACCGGGCTGATCGGGTTGAAGCTCGAGGCGAACAATGTTGTAGGGGGACATTTCCAGCAAGCGGCGTTGCAGGGCCGGGTCGATCACATCATAAGGGGGGCAAACCACATTGCTGAGCATACCTACTTGGGCCAGATTAAATCGAAGGGCGCGAAAGGCTTGAATATCCGCCATGTGGTCGTTCTCCTTGGGGAGCAAATTCTTTGCGATGGTCAGTTCCATGAGATAATGTAGGATTTCGACCTGAGGGGCCAATAGTCATCCACCAAAGGAAAGGGATATCCCCGTGGAGGCATTTGATCGGAATGACTCCGCGGGAATGCGATTGCGCCAAAGTGTGGTGGCAAGGCTCGTTGAGGTGAGTCAGCGAATTGACCATGCGTCCCAAAAGGCGGGGCGAGGCCAGCCACTGGTTACGGTGGTGGCGGTTACCAAGTCGCTTTCGGTGGGGGCCATTCCGTTTCTGTCGGGACTTGGACTTGCCCATTTTGCGGAAAACCGCCCGCAAGAACTGGCCCGTCGTGCCCCGTTATTGCCCACGGCAACTTGGCACATGATAGGTCACATTCAACGCAACAAAGCCGCCCAAACGCTGGACCACGCAGCAATTATCCAAAGCGTGGACAGCAAAAGACTCCTTGAGGAATTGGAAACCCAATCCGCCAAACGAAACATCCTAACGAAAATCCTGATTCAGGTGAACGGATCAAGGGAACCCCAAAAGGGGGGATTTGACCCAGATCAGCCGGGAGAAATCATTGAGGCAATCAAAGACTTGGCACACATCTCGGTTCAAGGACTCATGACCATGGCCAAGGATACCCCCGACCCGGAAACCTCCCGGCCAACCTTTGCCCTTGTTCGTGGACTTCTTGAAAAAATCCAAGCCGCCAGCGACACCACCAAACATTCCATGGACCAACTCTCCATGGGCATGAGCGGAGATTATGAACAGGCCATTTTAGAGGGGGCGACAATGGTTCGCCTTGGCAGCGTCCTCTTCGCCCCGGAACAATCATGACCGGGGATTTGGGACTTGCCTGCATCGTGGCCCTCCCCGATGGCATTGATCTCCTTGTCCGGGCCCACGCGGGGTCAAAAAGAACGGGCGTATTGGGGACGGTGGGAGAATTCCTAAAGTTGGGGGTTTCTGCCCCACCCGAAGATGGCCGGGCCAATGAAGCTCTGGTGGAGATGATTGCCAAAATTTTGGATGTCCGCCGGTCCAAAGTGAGTCTGCTCACGGGAAAATCGGCGAACAAAAAGCGGTTTCGAATCGAGGGAATCGCTCCTTTGGCCGCGTTGGCCACGATTCTAGGGGCCTTGGCAGAAAAATAGATCAGGACCCTTTTGGGAAATAATACTATGAAATTTTCCACTCTTTTTGCCCTGGTTGCCTTGTCTCTTTCCGGATGGGAACTGGGCGCCCAAGTCCGCCTCACCGGCCGCGTTGTCGATGAGCAAACGGGGGAACCCTTGGCGGCAAGATTGGAAATCCGTTCGGAAAAGGGGGAACGATTTGAGGCAAGGTCGATTGATCCCGCCAAACCCGCCCTACCCTATAAGCGCCAAGTGGGTAATGCCAGTCTGGAACATCATGTGACCCTAGGGGTGGGGCCTTTTGTGGTCGATCTTTTACCCGGGAAATACAGCCTCACCGCACAACGGGGAAAAGAGTGGATGCCTACTACAAAGGAGGTCTTCATGGGAGACAAGCCTCAGGAGGTGACCTTGATGTTAAAGCATTGGATCGATCTCCCCCAGCTCGGGTGGTACGGCGGAGATGTTCACTCGCACAGGCCATGGTCACAGATGCCCAATCTGGCCATGGCCGAGGATGTCCATGTTTCGTTTCCACTATCCCATTGGGTAACCTCCGCCGAGGCGGGTTTGATTTCAGGAAACCGGATTCGGGATGGGTTTCAGGGAAAGGCCAAAACGATTTCATTGGACAAAAACCATCTGATTCATTCTCATAATGCCGAGTTTGAAATCTTTACGGTAAAAAACAAGTCCCACACCTTGGGTGCGATCCTTGCCATTGGCATGACTGGAATCGACGATGACCGCGTGCCCCCGTTGACCTCCTTTGTTCAAAAAGTCCGGGCCCAAGGGGGCCTTACCGATTTGGAAAAGCACTCGTGGCCCTGGTCGTTGGCCATTGCCGCAACCCACAAAGTGGACCTTTTTGAGCTTTCCAACAACCATGTTTGGCAAACGAGGTTTGGTTTTCCTTCCTGGACGATAGGAGAAACCGCACCCTACATGAAGTTGGAGCAATCCGATCAGGGTCTTACCGAATGGGGTTGGATCGACTTTGGTTTTCAAACCTATTACGCGTTGCTCAATTGCGGTTTGAAAATCATGCCCAGCGCGGGAACCGGGGCAGGGGTGCATCCGGTCGCTTTTGGGTTTAGCCGAGTTTATGCCAAAACCGAGGGGCCGCTTGAACTGAAAAGCTGGCTGGCTGCCCTCAAGGCGGGCCGATCCTTTGTAACCAATGGCCCGATCCTTTTTGCCGAAATCGAGGGTCATTTGCCGGGAACACAATTGAAGGGACCCTTTGCAAAAGCCACGGCTTTGCGGGTCAAGGTTCATGGAATCGCCACTTTGGATAGAATCGAGATCCTTTTTAATGGGGTGGTGATCCATAAGGAAAAATTGGTTTCTACTCCGCGGAAGAATGGTGGATATGATGCCGTTTTTGAAACCTTTTTGAGGCCTGATCGATCGGGTTGGTTTGCCGTTCGCGTTTTCGAACAAAACGAGGAAAAGCGGGTTCGTTTCGCCCATAGTGCCCCATGGTTTGTCGAGGTTTCAGGAACCACCCTAGGCCCCCGCAAAGAAGAATTGGATCACATCCTGGGGACCATTGATCGGGAAATTGCCCGGAACAAAAATGTCCTAGACGAAAAAAGCTTGGCCGAGTTTCAAACGGCTCGGGAATTTTACCAAAGGCGTACAAGCCCTTGACCCTATCTTTTTAGGCCAAGGGGGAAACAAGGGCGGCCATGAGGGCTTTAGGGCTTTACTACTATCCCAAGGGGCTAATTCAGCTCGGAATCTTTGGCAGCGTCGGCCTTTCGGTAGAGTCCGGTTGGAATCAGAATCTCTTTGGGGAGTTTTTCGCCGTTCCTGAACTTTTGAATGGATTCTACTGTGATCTGGGCAATTTTTTCAGGAAATTGAATCGGGTCCGCATAGATCTTCCCTTCTTTGATGGCTTGTTTTCCTTCCTTTTGGCCATCAAAGCCAATGATTAGAATGGAGGTTTTTACGGCCTTTTCCAAGGCAGCACGGCAACCCAATGCGGAAGGGTCGTTGATACAAAACACCGCCGACAAATCGGGCACCCCCTGAAGGATGTCCTCCATGATGCGGGCGCTGG
>SIAL01000204.1 GCA_009691815.1 Gemmataceae bacterium
CCGGTCAGGCAAGCTTGTGATTTGTTTGGCTATTACTTCACCGAGTTGTCAAAGACCTTAAAATCACAAACAACTCTCCCTTTCAGGAAAGTCATCCGCAACTGCGCTGTTCGTTTCCGCATCGCGCGTCCCAATCGCTTAGGACTCTGGTATCTTAATGCGCAGTTGGCCTGTTGTCAACGCTCCCTAGCCCTTTTTGATCCAATTCACGATTTTCCCCATGATCGAGTGCTTCGCAACCCATGTCCCTATAAAGAACTTCGTCGATTTTTCTTTTTTGGCTTTTTTGGATTTCCCTATGGCTCCTCGAGTCCTTGTTCTGCGCGCGCCCGGCACCAACTGTGATTTGGAAACCAGCCACGCATTTGAATTGGCCGGGGCCATTCCCTCCTCCATCCATATCCGTGAATTGCGTTCTAATACGGTCCTGGCAAAGGACTTCCAGATCTTGGTTATCCCCGGGGGATTTTCCTACGGCGATGATGCGGGAGCGGGAACCCTATTCGCCCACCAGCTGGGCCATTTTCTAGGGGATACGCTTTGCGAATTTCGCGATCAGGGCAAACTCATTCTGGGTATTTGCAACGGGTTTCAGGTTTTACTTAAATCCGGACTTTTGCTACCCCATGATGAGGATGGCCCCGTAGCCACCCTTACCACCAACACTTGTGGAAGGTACCTAGACACTTGGGTCCACCTTCGGGCTTTCCCGCATAACTGCCCTTTTGTGGGAGCTTTGGACCGTATCATGCTGCCCGTGGCCCATGGGGAAGGGCGTTTCCTTGTTCGAGAATCCTGGATACGGGAAGGCATTGACCGTTCTGGACAGGGTGTCCTTCGGTTTTGCCCCTCCACGGAGAACCCCGGCCAAACCGATTACAACCCGAACGGTTCGGACCTTAACATTGCCGGATTGTGTGACCCTACGGGCCAAGTGTTTGGCCTGATGCCCCATCCTGAACGGCATATTTATCCCACTCAGAACCCAACATGGACCCGTCAGGAAAATGCGGATTCGGCCGATGGCTTGCAAATCTTCCGAAATGCGGTCGCTTGGTTTGTTTGAGACCCACCCATGACCACCCCTCCAAGGACCTGTACTCCCTTTGGAAGCAAAGAGGCTTCACAGGCGGCGGACCTGATTCGCATGGCCTTTAGGGAGGATCTCGACCCCGGCGAAAGCGCCTGGGGGCGCCATGCCGATGCCACTTCGTTGGCCCTGATTCCTGAAACCACTTGCGGGCAAGCCGCTTTGGTTTCCCGAGTAACGGGAGTTCTTGCCGGGGTGGAGGTGGCCCGGATGGTTTTTCAAACCGCGGATCCACGCCTTGAATTCGAGTCTCAAAAGAAGGATGGCGATTTCCTTCAACCGGGTGAAACGATTGCCCGCATTCGCGGACCTATTCGGGGCCTATTGCTAGGCGAACGGACCGCTCTTAATTTTTTGCAAAGGCTATCGGGCATCGCCACCTGGACTGCCTCTCATGTTCAAAGGATTTCCGACTTGCCTGTGGTGTTACTGGATACCCGAAAAACGACACCGGGCTGGCGCTTCCTTGAAAAATATGCGGTGCGAATGGGAGGTGCCACAAACCACCGAATGAGTCTTGCCGATGGCATTCTGGTCAAGGACAATCACCTTGCGGCGCTGGATCAAAAAGGGCGCGCGGGCCCAAAACGGGCCGCCGAGGGAACCGCCCTTGCACGCCGGTTTTCCCAAGAAAATGGCGGCCTTTCCGTGGAAATCGAGGTGGATGGGCTCGATCAATTGACAGCTGTCCTTGCCGAGGGCCCGGACATCATTTTGTTGGACAATTTTTCGATCCAAAACCTCGTGTTGGCGGTGGCCCTACGCAAGCAGGTTGCCCCACTTGTCCTTCTTGAGGCGTCGGGAGGGATCGGTTTGGAAAACCTGCGAGAGGTGGCCCTAACCGGAATCGACCGCATCAGCGTGGGAGGCCTAATCCACCAAGCTCGCTCCATCGACCTTGCCTTGGATTATGAGACTTCATGAGGCCCTCACAATCTCTTCTTCCCCTCTTGGAAAGGTTAAAACCGGATCGAATCCGGGTCCGTCCCGAGAGTTCGATTTTCCCCACCGTGTGGGAATTTCAGTCGCTTTCTAGCACCTCCGACATCGCCCAAGAATTGGCCGACGCCGACCCAAAGGGGTTTCATGTGGTGACTGCTTTGGAACAGACCAAGGGGCGAGGCCAACATGGCAGGACTTGGGCGTCCCGTAAAGGACATGGCCTTTTGATTAGTCTGGTTTTACCCAAAGATCGTCCTTGGTCCCGACCCAGTTTATGGTGTGCTTGGTGTGCGACGGCCTTGGCGGACCTCGTTTGTCATCACACTTCCCGGTCCGCTAGAATCAAATGGCCCAATGATATTCTTGTTCAGGGGCAAAAAATTGCCGGCATCCTGATTGAACAATCCATCGCCGTGGTGGTTGGAATTGGCCTAAACATCACCCCGTTTGGAGAGCGCTCAAAAGAGCCCCTTTGGGAAAATGCCTGCTCGCTTGGGGACTTTATGGTTCCCGCCCCCACCCTTGAGGAGGTTACCGAAGGGTTCTTAAAGAGGCTGGAAAAGGGTTGGTTGGCGCTTGAAGGGGGCGATTTGCAAAGGTTGGAAGACTCGTTTGCCCGGGGCCTTGGGTTGGTTGGCAAACAGGTCCTTTTGGAGACAGCAGGAGAGTCCTATCGTGGACAGGTCCGGTCCATCAGGTTGGGGGAGATTCAATTGGACCTCCAGGAACGAGGTATTCGGGCCTTTTCTCCAGAGGAAATCCTGCATATTTACCCGGTGGAAGAAGGGGATTAACCTTGGATTTTCTTGACCTAAGTCATCCTGATTTGAACCACAACTTGGCGATGGAGGAAGCACTCCTTTTAGAGGCGGAGGAGGGGCTTCGGGGGGAACTATTAAGGATTTGGGAAGCTCCCCATTTTGGGGTGGTTATGGGCTCGGGGGGCAAAATCGCGGAGGAGGTCAACCTTAGCGTTTGCGAATCGCTTGGCATACCCGTGGCTAGGCGTTCAAGTGGGGGGGGAACGGTGGTCTTGGGGCCGGGTTGCCTTTGTTATACTTTGATCCTTTCGATGGAAAAACGACCTTATTTAGCCGGGATCCAAGACTCGTATGCTTGGATATTGGGGCAATTGCGGAAAGCGTTTGCCGATTCAATTGAGGTACGGCTGGATGGGTCAAGTGACTTGCAAGCGGATGGGCGAAAGTTCTCGGGTAATGCGCAGCAACGCAAAAGGCGGTTTTTTTTGCATCATGGCACCCTTTTATACGGCATGGACCTTGGCATGGTGGAGCAGCTACTACCCCACCCACCCCGAGAACCCGACTATCGGTTGAGCCGTCTTCATGGGGAATTTGTGAAAAATATGGACCTAAGCCGCCTGCAGCTGACAAGCCGCCTGCAAAAAGCATTTGAATCGAACAGGACGGGGGGAAATCCGGATCGGGAAAGGGTGAATACTCTGGTATTTGAGCGCTATTCGCATAGGACTTGGATAGAGAGACGGTAAGTTTGTCAAATGGGGCCAATCGTAATTGGGGTTTTTTTTTGAATTTCTCCCTAATTTCACATTCTCCCTTGCGAACCCCGCCAAAATCGTTTACAAAATCAATGGTTAGTATCTAGCGAATCTTAATCTGTTTTTCGATTGTGATTCGCTTTGTCGTTTTCATTTTTTAAGGGGGTTACCATGTCGAAGCGCATTCTTAGACGAAAAGGGTTCACCCTGATCGAGCTATTGGTGGTGATTGCGATCATCGCCGTCCTGATTGGCCTTCTTTTGCCCGCGGTCCAAAAGGTTCGCGAAGCAGCCAACCGGATGCAGTGTCAAAACAACCTGAAACAGATGGGCATTGCCATGCACGCCCATCACGACACCAAAGGCGCCTTGCCTGCCGGGGTGACTTTGGGAAAAAATCAAGTTTCCGGTGCGGGTTGGTGGGGCGGGGGCAATCGTCCCCCCGCATACGACAATCCACCCAACGGCTGGGGCAATGCAACCACAAGCTATCCAATCGATGGCTATTGGGGCTATCAAATGCGGTTGGCACCCTTCTTGGAAATGGAGAACCTTTCCAAAGCCATTACCCGTTTCAATCAATGGCCCTGGTGGTTGATGCTGCCCGGGATGACCGGTGGAACCAACACAGTTGTAGGACAAAAGTTCAAAATCTTTTCTTGTCCCTCTGATCCTCGCGGGTCCTTGGCATGGGTTGAAGGCGGTTCGGGCAATCAACACGCCCTCACCAGCTACATGGGTGTCACCGGTCGGGATTCCTACAAGGAAACCCTTGCGGGTACCGGCGTTCCCACGGCTGGTGCCGCAAAGTTAGCCGGACAAGACGGGGTACTTTATGTTAATTCCAAGGTCAGGTTGTCGGATATTATGGACGGCACCTCCAACACTCTCATGGTTGGCGAGCGGCCACCTTCTTCGGACTTGGAATACGGATGGCAATGGGTTGCTTGGGGCTATGACGGCGCTGGTTTTGGCGCGGGCGATATGCTTTTGGGTGTACGCGAACGGGTTACCGGAATCAATTCCATACCGGGCATTTACCGGTCCGGGAATTTGACCTCCAATGTCGACTATGATCACTATTGGAGCCTCCATCCAGGTGGCGCCCAATGGCTCATGGGTGATGGATCCATTCGGTATATCAGCTATGCCGTGGGCACCAATGTGGTTACTACCATCAACGGAATCAGTGTAACCTTGTTGGAAGCTTTGGCTTCCCGATCGGGCGGTGAAGCCGCCCCTGCCTCGGATTAAGGTTTTCTTGTTTTCCCCTTTCCCGGCATGGAAATCCCATGCCGGGTTTCCTTTTTTTACTCCCAAGGAGATGGCATCCATGGTACGGTTTACGATTTTGACTCTTTGCTTGGCGATGATTTCGATTGGTTGTGGTGGCGACACGGCCAAGGACAAAAACCCCAATCCGGCTCTAGGGGAAATCAACACTTCGCCGCTTCCCAAAAGGGATGGGGTAAAGGGGAGCAAGGAAAAAGCTCCTGCGCCCAAGGCACCCTAAGCTTTTATCAGGTGAAAAGGGGCTTCCTTTTGGCCTGATCCACTGTTTTCTCGGCTTCAACAGGCGGCTTGGTTACAAAAACTAGGCCGCTTTTTTTTCGTCTAATGCCACAATTTTATTTTGTAAACTCGGTTGATCCCCCTTTTCGGTGCGGTTTCCTTCGATGTGAAGGGAGACGATTTTGCCCATGAGTATGACCATATACAGTTGACCCACCAACCCTTCCAAAAGGGTGAGGGAACGCGCAAAACGGGTCAAAGGGGTGATGTCCCCAAATCCCATTGTGGTGATGACCACCATGCTATAGTAAAAAAACAGGGGAAAGTGATACGCCGTTTGCGGTTCCGAATCATGGGTTTGAGCGAGGGTTTCGTCGATGCGAAAGGTCCCTGGAACCCATTGGTTTAAGAGGGCGAATCCTTGGGCGAAGTTTAACGCAATCATCAAGTAGATCGCCGCGGCCACCCAAAGACTGTCTTGTTGGGAAATTCTTGAGGTCCAAAGGTGGCGAATCAGGGTTAGGATCACAAGCGATAAACAGACCATGGAAACGACCAGCCGACCGAGTTCAATCGTTTCGGTAGAAGCGAGGTTGGCCATGTTGGTGGCCACTAGGGCAATGCGAAAGTGGACATTGATGCCAATGCCTACCCAAAGCACCGTTTCCATAAACAGATCGTTGTTTTTGTTGGCAAGGGCCATGAGGACGATGACAAATATCGCGGTGCAAGGGAAAGAATCCCAATGAAAGATGGGGTGATTTGCGCTAATTAGGGGGAGACAAATACCCAAAAGAAGCAATAACCCAAACAAAAGAACGGGACTCTTTTGGGTCATTTTCCCCCAAAGCCAAATGGCCGAATTGCCACGACCAGGTGGACGGGAAGGAGTGGAATTGGGCAAGGGAAGTGTGGAAAAGGAGGGATTTGGGCTTTCTTCCCCGGCTGGTGTGTCCAAATTTCGGCTTAAATTGTCCAAAAGCGAGCCCTTCCTAAGATTATTTCGTATTTGGCTTGTAACAAATTGGCCCCAAGAGCGTAATATCAAATAGAGATAGGGGGGTGATCAGGTTTCGACCGGGTAGTGGAAGCACAGATTGCATGCCGTGGTTGATCTGCAGGCCACGTAAAAAGCAGGTCAAACAACAACTGCTGAACCGCAGTTTTCTTTGGCTGCCTAGAAATAGGCGCCACTGTTTCATTATCTTCTCCTGAGAGATGATGGGGCGGTAGTAATTCGGGATCGCTTGGCCCTGTGACTGGGTAACTGGTCGTGACGGAGGCGGATCAAGCTAAAAAAAACAGCCGGATAGCCTGAAAAGTGTCCTGCCTAACGGAAACTCGAAGGCGAACGCGCAAGGAAGAAACCGCAAGGAATCTGTCCGGGCAAAAAAGGAGAGGACAAGCATGTAGAGATCGGTGTGGAAGCATTTCGGGACCGGGGTTCGATTCCCCGCGCCTCCA
>SIAL01000205.1 GCA_009691815.1 Gemmataceae bacterium
GGGGGGAGTCACCCAACACCGTTTTGGCGCGGGCCGATTGTAAAGCAAAACGGGCTCGAATCGATTCCTTTGAAAGGGCCTTGTCATAGATCTCCACTTCACGAATGGCGCCGATCATGGGTACCTTTTCATTTTCGTCGCTAAAGCGGCCTATGCTCCAACTGTCGGTGCGATACCAATTGATCGGGCCGCGGGCATCTGTCGATTCGGCGACAAGTTCCCCATTGACGAAAAGGCGCATCTCCTTCCCATCGTAGGTGGCAACCACTAGGGACCAGATGCCTTTATCTATCGGTTTGGCGGACCGAATGGTTTGCAATCGACCCTCACCAATCCCGGGGCCACCAGGGGTGAGCCCAAAGACCAGATGTGTTTCGTCGTAACCCAAATAAGTTCCGCCGGCGCCATAGCGGTTGTCCTCGACGCGGCCGATAATGCCCCCTTTGCGGGCACCTGCATCCAAACGCACCCAAGCGAGGAGGGTAAGTGCTTCTTTGGGAGTTGGGGTGGGTTTGTTTTTTTGTGAAAGGACAGATCCCCCGGTAAGTCCACCGCCAAAAAAAAGGGCTTCGAAGGGGGCCTTTATGGCCTGGGGTGGTGCGTGTAGGGTAAGGGGCCAATTTCCCACGGTTGAGGGAATCGCATCTTTTTCTATTCGGGCAGCTTCCAAAACCCACGCAGCCATTGGTGCGGCCTGGCCCTTGGAATTGTCATCCGTTTCGCCTAGGTCCCTTTGGTAGCGAATCAACAAAGGAAGGAAAGCCAATAGGGAAATCAGGAGTAGGATCTTTTTCATGTTAAGTATCACCAAAATATTGTCCGCAACAGGCCATGGAGGCATTTTCCTGAAACGGGCTTGCTTTTCCATGAAATTTTGGGGTACAGGCCCGTTTGGAACCATGCAACCGATTTTGGGGAGAACGATGATGTTAAAGGCCCGCCAAGGCAAACCGACCCCAATTACCGGTTTGGGCGGGTTTGCGTTGATGGCCGTTGTGCTTTTAGTTGGGCTGGTTGGTTCGGCACAGGATACACCGGTGCCGAACCAACCCACTCTCCTTTTGGAAGACCTTGCCGTTGATCATGTTTTTGAGGTGGACCTGAAGCTTGATCTCAAGGGGGAGCTGCGTTTAAATACGCCTAAGGGGATGGAAAAGCTACCCACCGAGGCCAAAGGGCACCATCACTATTCCGAACGCTTGTTAACTTTGGGCGAAACGCCCCACAGCACCGGACCGTCTCGGGTGGCTCGATATTACGACAAAGCGCAGGCGACGGTGATTGCCGCCGGAGAGAAAACCGAGAGGTCCTTACGGGATACCAGACGGATTTTCTTAATCCAAAGGGCACGGGAAGAATTATTAACCTTTAGTCCAGAAGGACCGTTGACCCGTTCGGAACAGGAACTGACCACCGACCAATTTGACACCCTAGCGGTTTCCGGCCTGTTGCCCGGGAGCAAGCAAAAACCGGGTGACCCCTGGAAAATTCCAAACGCAACTGTCCAGTTACTTTGTCATTTCGAAGGCCTTATCGAACATGATCTTAAGGGAACGATGGAAAAGCTCACCGCCGAAAAGGCCCATTTTCGGGTGATGGGCAAGGCCTCGGGAATTGATCAGGGTGCCCAAGTGAAAGCGGTCGTGGAGGCCACGGGGATCTTTGATTTTCCGTCAAAAACCATCACCGAGCTCATTTGGAAACAGACTGAAGAACGGGATGCCGGGCCGGTAAACCCCTCGGGAACACTTTCCAGCACACTCACCCTAAATCGGAAACGGACCAAGACTCCGGCAACTTTATCGGACAAAGTGATCGAAGAATTGCCCCCCGAAAAGGATGAAATTCCGCCCCACCTATTTGCCATTGAACACAAGGACTCCAAAGGTCGCTATGAATTGGTCCATGGCCGAAATTGGCAGATTGTGGCGGAAACCGCGGATCACATGGTGTTAAGGCTATTGGACCGAGGTGATTTCATTGCCCAGTGTGTGGTGACACCATGGGACAAGGCCCCCAAAGGCAAGCATATGGCCCCCGAAGATTTCCGCGTGGCAATGAACAAAACTCCTGGATGGCGCCAAGAGAAAGAGCTGTTGGCCGACGAGATTCCCGGGACCGAAGGGCGGTACATTTACCGAATTGCCGCCCAAGGAAAGATGGACGAATCCGAAGTGGTTCAACATTTTTATTTGGTAGCCGCCACCACCGGCGAACAAGTTGTGGTTACCTTCACCATGACTCCCCGGTTAGTGGAAAAGCTAGGGGCTAGGGATTTGAATCTCATTGGTGGAATGTTGGTCCCGGCCATGACCCCCTAATAGTACCTCCCCCAAAGGTAAGCATCCAAAAGCTCAAATTCCAACCCATCAAGGCCTTGCATCAAAGATGTCCGGTTGGCTACCCGTGTTGGTACAGCCCAATTTCTGACCATCGGGACTAAACCGCAATCGAATCGCGCTTTTGTTTTGACTGGAGTGCAGGACCATTAAGTCTTGCCCACTGTTCAGGTCCCAAAGACGAATCTGACCATCCACACTAGCGGTAGCCAATCGTTTGTTATCCGGTGAAAGTTCCAGGGCGACCACAATGGTTATGTGACCCTGGAAATCAATGGGAGTTTGCCTTTTCCCGGGTTCAAAGGCGCGAACCAAGCCCCCGATGAACCCCACATACACGACGCCATTTGTGGAAATGGTCACGGTGGTGGGCCGAGGATCTCGCAAATCAAATTCTTCCAACTCGGATCCATCGGCGGTTCGGATGATTTTGATGGTCCCCGTTTGGGTGATCAAAACCACTTTATCGGCCATTGGTGAAAGAGAGGCGGCCTTTGATGGTTCAGAAATGGTATACTGATGCTCCAAAGTATCCGCATCTAATAGGGTATCCGTCCCATCGGTATGTTTCACCAATACCCGGTCGCCCTCGGCCCCAAGGAATCGAACTTTTTTTTGGGTTTTGCTACCATAAAGAATATTGCCATCGTGATCTATCCGTTGGATAGTGTCTCCCCTGGCAACGAAAACACGGCCTTGCCGATCGGCGGCGCAGGAGATGGCGCTTGGCCCGTTGTCAAAGGTCAGGGGAGTCGCGCGGTTGAAGGGAGATGCTCGTAATTCCGCCTTGTTAAAAAGCCCGGTAAACAAGAGTTTGTCGGGGCAAAACCAGGCCAAGTCCGTAAGTTCACCCTTATTTTTGAGTGCAATAAGATCGGCAACCGAGGGGGAATGAAACTCTTGCGCCCACCCCAAATCATCGACAACGCCTACCCTGGTTTCATGATTCCAAATGGCCATTGGGAAATTGCCCGAGCCCTTTATATTGGCGATTCGAACCAGTTTTTGGTTAAAGAAATGGATAGCGCCTTTGGAATCCACAACGCTTATTATCCCTTTGTTGAAATCCGCCAATTGTATGGGTTGCCTTCCGTCGGGAAACGGCATTAGAAGCGGCTCATTCCCGGGAATCCAGCGGATTACCTGGCCATACCCCAAGGCCTCGGCACCAATTCCGACAAGGGTCTTACCCTCATGATTTCAGCTGATTTGTCGAAGCGTGGCCAAATCAAGAGCCGGGCTTACCAACATTGTGCCTCTTTCCAGGTCTAATATCCCAAATTGAAGGCTCCGCAAAATAAAGGCGATTTTTTTGCCCGAAGGATCCAATTTGGGAGTGCTAATAAACTTTGGTACCAAACCCACTTCGCGGCTCCGCTGGTTTTTGGCCAAATCCCAACAGAACATCGGGCTTTTGTTAGACACAGGAATCACGAATGCCTCTTTGGCATCAGGACCAAGCAGAAAAAGCGAAATAGGCTGATCACCCATGGGTCCCACGGGTTGAGAAATGTTGCTTCGGGAATCCAAAAGCACGCCTTTACCCATGTTGTTGGTAAGGAGGGCAAAGTGTCCATCGGGATCAAGGTCACCCAATTGGGGGTCAGGAAGTGTGGACAGTCGGTGTGTCAGGCCGGATAAGCCATCCCGGATGTGTAGTTGATTGGACCTGTCCAACAGGAGCAGGTTTCCCTGGGGTGAAAGCTTGGCATTGCGAACACTTTGGACCCCGACAGTGAACTCCTCGGGGGTTGATTTGAGTTCACGCCTCCAATAATACCATTCAAAGCCGCGATAATCCCTCCCGGTATCGGTTGGTTTCAAAGCCACCAACATTTTCCTGGCCAGGGATTTGCTCCCTTGGTCAACTGCGTGTTGAATGTTGCGCATTTCCGAGATGTAGTATTGATTTTCTGATCGGACTGTCGCGATTTCGGCGACGGCCTTTCCGCCCACGGCCTGAATCGCGAAGGCCATGCTTATTATTGTGCCGGCAATCATGGTGACAATAGTGGCAATGATGGATAGGGAGAGCAGGTGATTTTTGCTGCTCCAGCGGAGAATTTCCGTGGCAAGCCCAAGGGGCCGTGCCTTTACATTTTGTCCGGCTAGGAATTCCAAGAGATCATGGGCAAAATCGGCGACGGATGCATAGCGATCTCGCGGGTCTTTTTGAAGACATTTAAGGCATACATTGACCAAATCCACCGGCAAGGTGGGGTCGGTGATCAGGGGGGAATTGGGTCGAACACGCTCCGCCAAAGCCATGGCTTGAAAAGCACTAGCTGCCTTAAAGGGAGCGGACCCTGTCAAGAGGTGATACAAAACCCCACCCAAGGCATGAATGTCCGCAGGGGGACCAATCTTGCCCCCTCGGACCTGTTCCGGTGAAATATACGCCGGGGTGCCCAGGATGTCGCCTTTGGTGGTTAGGCTAAGTGAGGCATCATCTAGTCGGGCTAAACCAAAATCCGCTAAACGCGGTTTGTTGTCGTGGCCAAAAAGAATGTTATCCGGCTTGATGTCCCGATAAATGATCCCTTTTTGGTGAACTAAAATTAAGCCTTCGGCGATTTGTACCAGCAGGCTAGCTGCCTCTTGGGGAGTATACTTAATGCCATTGCGGATTCGGTCGCCTAGACTGCCACCGGAACAATATTCCAAGATCAGCCACGCCTAAGTTTCATCGGCACCTGAGCCAAAAATCCGCAGGAGGGCAGGATGATTGACGGAAGAAAGAATGCGGGCCTCACGGAGAAGCCTAGTCCGGTTATCCTTGAGGCCAAATTGGTTTAGAAATTTGATGGCAACCTGTCGTCCAATCCCCAATTCCTCGGCAAGCCAAACCTGGCCGCTCGATCCAAGGCCAAGAAAGCGATCCAAGCGATAGCCTTCGACGGTATTGGGAGTGGAAATGGGGGGGAGGAAAGGTTTGCCATTGGCAATACTTTTGGTCTGGTTGGGGTCCCCATGGGCAAGGTTTAAGAGGGTGTTTCGAAACTGGTTAATGCCCTCCGCGCAAATGGCACAAGATCGAACATGGTTCCATTTGGGGTGGGTGGACATCTCCGATGACCAATTTATCCAATGGGAAATTTCTTCCTTATTTAGGCAGATTTCATTCATTCCATGAGAGACCAATAGAGGATGTGCGGGATAACTCGGAAAGTTTATTGTAAGGAGATTCCGTGGGCAAGAATAATAGGTTGGGAATTAACCTTGGAAAAGGTGCAAGGATGAAGAAAGGTTTAAGGAAAATTATCCCTTGCCAAGGACCTTTTTCGCCCGGGCACGGATCAAAAGATCCTCATGTTCCAAGAGGATCTTGGCATGCGGGCCTTGGACCCAGCCGATCGGAACTTTCCCCGATTCCAACGCGTCCAGTAATACCGTCGCCCGTTGGGCATTGCGAACTAGGCCCCCAAAAGCCATATTTCGGTTCTCTTGATTGAGGCGTGCCAAAACCCCAACAAGGATTCCCGCCACCTTTTCATGGGGAATATCCGATAGGCCACTGACCGCCCCCATCACCAATTCATCATCGGTCCCGGAAGCCAGATATTTTTGCAACTGGGCTCCCCGTTTGTCGAATCCTTCCATGGCAATCATGCGAAGGGCATCATACCGCGTCCCGGTTTTGACCTTTTCATTATCAGTCATGGTTACCGCCAAATTCAGCGACCTTTTGTACCGGCGATGGAGGTCCGGGTTGGGCACTAGCAGCGTTTCGAGCCAGGAAATCGGCCATTGGTTGACAAGGGTGAGGCCATTGATGATCCCGCCCCCCACAACAACGGCCTGCCAATCGCGTAGGGGTTGGTTATTATGGGGCAAAGATACCGCCAGAACTTCCGCAATCACGGCCTTGTTGGTGGATTTTGCGGCATGGATAGCGACTCGCCAAATCATAGGGATCCTTCGATATTCTTCTTCCTCATTCATGGGTAGGTCATCCGTCATCGCCACAATCAAGGCGGCCGCCATTGGCAAGTTTCTCTCAATAAGGCGCTGTTTGCGCTCTTCTTTTTCTTTTGGATCAAGTAGGATCTTGGCAATTCCCCCGGCGTGACCCGGATCGGCGTTAGTCCCTTCGATGGTACTCCCCACAGGAACCCCGCCAGGAACCACCAGATGGACCCCCTTTAGGTCAATCAGGGCA
>SIAL01000206.1 GCA_009691815.1 Gemmataceae bacterium
TTTTTTGCCCGGGGCGGGAGTTGTTCTGGGCTTAAACTCACCCGTCGCCAAGCGGATCCGGAGTTCGCCAATTTTTTCTTGGGGCAAAAGTTCCCTAAGCCTTGCCAACAGAGGCCGCTTGTGGAACTGGGTCAGTTCATGCACAAGCACCGTATTTTTGGCATGAACCTCGAGGACCCCTTTTCTCAGGGCGCCGGGGCGGGTTGCTTTGGCTGCGATGGGCCCGGCAATTTCCGCGGCGGCTTTGGTCCATGCCTCTTCTAGGGCGACCCTTTTGGTTTTCTCACCCCAGCCACGGGAAATGAAAATACGGGCTAAAAGGTCCCCTAGTTTTTCTGGGCCGCGGTCCGGCTTTTCAAAGCGCGGTGCCATCACCAAGTGCCTCCCCGAAAACTATCCATCCAATTGGTACGGTTAACTCATCGGCATGACCAAATAACTATATGAGGAACCGCTGCGGAATAGGACCGGTTTGCCCGAGCTGGAAAGCTCCATTTGGATTTCCATTTCTCCCGGCATGGTCTTTAACATGTCGATCAAAAATTGTGGATTGAAGCTGGTGCTGATTTCATCGCCGTCATAGTCTATGGCCATTTCCACCTTGGATTTGCCACCCAACGCCGTTTCCGCCTCGAAGGTGATCTGGTCTTTTTCAAGATGAAAACTGAGTCGTTTGGTTTCATCGTCACTCATGATCGACGCCTGACGGACGCCTGAAAGAAGGCCACCCGCCGAAACGACAACCTTGATGGACGCCGACTTCGGAAGGATCGCCCGATAGTCGGGATAACGCCCTTCGATGAGTCGGCTGTAAAGAACCGAGCAGTCGGTTTTAAAGAAAATTTCGTTTACACCAACCTTGATTTTCACGACCTCATCATCGTCAACGAGATTACGATCCAGCACACCCAACGATTTGGCGGGGACCACGGGGGGGTTGGTTCCGGTGGTGTGATCACCCAAGGATTTGGCGCTACACTGCGCCAAGGCCAGTCGACGGCCATCGGTGGCAATCATGCGGGCACCATCACCATCGAGTTCAAAGAGCACACCGGTCATGGTGTACCGAGCGCTTTCCGTGGCACAGGAAAAGACGGTTCGGCGAATCAACTCGCGCAAGTCGCCGGCCCGGATTTCATGCCACGCATCATCACCAAACTCGGGAACATCGGGGAACTGTTCAGGGTCTTCATACGGCAAGAAAAACTCGACCTTTTTTCCTTTAACGATCACCCCTTTGGGAGACGCGTCGATACTAAGCTGATCTTCGCGGGTTTCCCGAAGGATGGAGATGATTTTCTGGGCGGGAAGCAGGGCCTTGCCCGGCTTGATTACTTCAACGCCACCCACATCCATACGCAATCCCAGCTCCAGATCGGTGGCAAAAAGCGAACAGCTCTGCTCTTCCGCATGGGCTTTGATGTTCCGTAAAACAGCCTTTACATCCTTCGAGGGAACCGCGGTAGCGGCCAACTGGCAAGCTGAAAGAAACGCCTCTCGATGACAGATGATTTTCATGTAGTTATGGCTCCCAAAGTGTCTATTTCGTCCCCGAACTTGCTTACCACCTTTTTTATGGAAATTTGGTGGTGGTAATAGGGCGAAGGCAAGGTTCATCGAAATCCCGTCGAATTAGCCCTATGTCTTTTGATATTCCGGCTTTGTGAAAGGGAAATTCTTGGGGAAAACCGGTTGATAGGCTGTTGATAAGATGTCGAGAGCTGTTCACAGCGGTCGATAGCCTAGGAGTCGGCAAAACAGCTGTTTGGGCTGTTGACGAGCCGTCGACAGGTTGTGAACATGTTATCCCCAACGGTGTCCGCAAGTTATTATAAAATAAGGCTTTGCGATGACTTGAGCAGATTTGAAAAGGTCTTGTCCGTCCGCTTTCGAAGTTTCACTCGGGCTAAACCGCTGTGGATCGTTTTGTGGTCGCGGCCTCCCAGTGCAAAGCCGATAGCCTCTAGCGACATGTCCAAAATGGTGCGCAAAAGGTACATTGCCGCTTGCCGGGCCTCATTGATTTTGCGGGTCCTTGATTTGCCTCGGATCTGCCTTAAAGAAATGCCAAATTCCTTCACCACCGCTTCGAGGACGGTTTCCGGGGTGGGAGCGGTGAGATAAGTCGCCTGGGGCATTCGGGTGAGAAGTCGCCCCATGGTTTGGCAAATCGAGGCCATGGATCCGGGAAGGGTGGGCAACTTTTTGGCTAAAATAGGCAGATCGGCCCGGCTGACAAGGATGTGACTTTGAAGCACCAGCCGCCTTAACCAGATGAGGCGACTTTTCTCCCGCCAGGGGCCAAGTTCAACACTGATCCCACCTCGGAGGCGGCTTTGCAAACGCGTCGTTTCCGCGAGTTTCAAGGCTGGCTGGGCGGAAAAGATCAAGGTTGGCCGTGAATGAGATTGTCGGTGGTCAAGGATCCTACAAAGGCGCTCTTCCATGGTTTTCGCCATGGGGCCAAAATCGTCAAGGATGAGCCAATCGACGACAAGAAGTTCGCGCCCCTCATAATGTTCGGAATGGGGAGATTTTAGCGTGCCCAAAAGGTCATTGGGACCAAGCATTCGCCATGTGGCCCCCGGAACGGTTTTCATAAGGCGGGTCAGACCCTCCTCGGCAAGGCGCGTTTTTCCCGATCCGGGTTTGCCGCGAATCACCAGCAGCGGGACAAACGATCCCTTCTTAATCGCCATGATTTGCCGCAGGAGGCCACGGCGAGCGGCCCGGTTTTCTTCCACGGCAATCCATGGCAGGCTCAAGACACCGCTCCCAATCGCCTTACCACTCGAACCAGGCGGATCATAGCCTCATCCACGATGTCCGGAGTGGTGTCATGTCCCAAGCTGATCCGAATGGAAGATTGGACCCGATCCTTGGAAAGACCCATGGAGGTCAACACGATAGAAGGGAGGATGCTCCCCGAGGAACAGGCGGAGCCGGCAGAGATGGCAACCTGTTCCAGGTCCAGCGCCATCAACAATAAGTCGGCCCGGATTCCGGGAAAGGAGAGATTGAGAATGTGGGGCAATCCTGTCGGGGAACCGTTGATTTCGTGTGCTACGGCGTTTTGCTTCAGGGTGTTATGGATGGTTTGCCTAAAGGTAAAGGCACGGTTTTGAAACGCGTTTAGGTCGGCCACCGCCTCGGTTAATGCTACCGAAAAGGCCGCCGCCAACAGGGACGATTCCGTACCGGGTCGCCGCCCGTCTTGTTGGCCACCGCCATGGGAAAGGGGCCGAAGCGGCCAGCCACGGCGCACCAAAAGGGCTCCCGCGCCCACGGGTCCGCCCCATTTGTGGGCGCTCAAGGAGAGCGTGTGAACCAACAGGTGATGAAAATCGACCCGGATTTTCCCCACCGCTTGGGTGGCGTCGGTGTGCAAGCGCAAAGAGGGGTGGTTTTTCGCCAACCGCTCTCCCAGCTCCTTAACGGGTTGCAAGGCCCCCGTTTCTTGGTTGGCCATTTGAAGCGTAACCAGGCCCGAGGTTGCCTCGGCGGGAATGGCCCCGATTAGCTCCTGGACCGGAACGATCCCCTCTGTGTTTGGGGATACCAGCGACAGGGGATGACCCGATTTGGCCAACTCGCGTAACACCTGCAAAACACTTGTGTGTTCGATGGGGGAGCCGATCAACGCACAATCCGTCCCGGCGGCATGACCCAAAAGGGCCATGTTGTTGGCTTCGGTGGCACCCGAGGTAAAAACAACCTCATCGGGAAAAGCCCCCAAAAGAGAAGCCGCGTTCTCGCGGGCATCTTCTAGGACGCGTCGTTGGGCGCGCCCCGCGTGATGGGTGCTGGCGGGGTTTCCGGGGCCTTTTTGCCATGATTCCCCCATGGCAAGATAGGCGGACGCTCTTAGTGTTGAACTTGCGGCGTGATCCAGATAGAGGGCGGTGGGATATTTCAAACTTAGTCCATCTCAAAAGTCGTAGGCAAATTCGTGTCTTCGGCAAGGGTATCTCTCTTTTTTACATCCGGGCTGTTTCAAAGACAGGCTTTATGCAAAAATTATCCGCCAATCGACAAGCCATCGGGGTGGGATTTGGCAAGGAAAAAAAGGGGACGGGGTGGGATTTGGCAAGAATCAGCTATACCCACCGCTGCTGTTCTTGATTTTGGGGTAAACGCATTTACCTTATTGCATCAGCTGTCCGTCGCTGACACTTCCGGCTCGTAAAGAATAACGGACAATTCTTAATTCTTAATTGTCCGTCGTTGAACTCGCGGGGTGGTCCAACTAGATGGCCAAGGGAGATGACAAACTTAACCCAGCTTAAAAGTCGTGATGCCAAAAACGGTCGCCGGGGCGATGCTGGGAACCTCCCCTTTGTACATCCGCACGGTTTCAAAGACAGGCTTCATTCCAAAGTTGTCCGCCAATCGACAAGCAACCTGGTTAGGCTTGGGCAAATCCCAAAGAACAGGGTCTTCCTCGGCAAGGCCAGCCACTAGGCTTTCGACAAGGATTTGGGCGATCTCTGCGGATTTGGCAAACAGCGGACCAATCTTTTGACCCAAGGGTGTTGGCCTAAGCAAGCCATAGCCGATCAGCGTTTTTACCTCGTGACCGCGAACCAATTGGCTATGAAGCAGGGCCTTCCCCAAGTGTCTGGGGGCGTGGATCCACGACCGCAAAAAAGAGGCCCTTGGCCCGGGAAAATAGAGAGAATCAAAGGATTGGACCACCCCGTCAGGCAGCTTTGCCAGGTCAACAACCGTCACCGTTTCCCTTTTGGCCGAGGCCTCGCTTGCCCATTGCATCGACCCCGCCTTACCAAGGTAGCGAACCTGCCCATGGGCCTTTACAAAACCAAACAGTCTCTGATAGTTGGATTCCTGAGAAAGAACACTATCCAAACCGATGGTCCTGTCGCCTAAATGGGAAAGGGCGAGCTGAAAAAGCCGAGGGGCAAGGTTGCCCCCTCGAAAGGATGGCTTTACGATCAACAAGCCGATGAAGCCATAGTTTGCTCCGTAGCGAACGGCTGCCACCCCACCGACCATTTCCCCGTGAACCCAGGCACCAAAGAAACCCTCCGGGTCGGCGGAAAAAAAACAGGGTCCATCGGTGACCCCGGGCGACCATCCTTCCGCCTGGGCCCAACCCAACAGCACATCAAGCCCGGCCGCATCGAGCGGACCCAGTTCCGCCACGGGGGTCATCCCGATTTCCTTGGGTTGTTTGTGGCAATTCGCTTCTCGCGCAAACTTTTGTTGGCAAGGTGGGCCGCAAATGCTGCGTCAATGCCCGCCTGAAGGGGAGCGGAGGGTTGGTTTCTTTCCCGAACGGCCTTGATCCAATTGAGGATGTGGATCATTTCGCCATCGGGTTGGTCATAAAAGTCGGCGCCCCGCCGACCCTTGCCCAAGATGAGTTCCTCGGCTTTGATCGATTTGCCCGGATCGGGGATCACCTGCATTGCGCCTCGGTCGCAATAAATCGATCCCTCGGTCCCCATGAAGGTGATCATGGCGCCAAAGCGGGCGTTGGAGAATGTTCCCTCGAAATGCGCGGTCACGCCACCGGGATATTCGAGGATGGTTTGCACGCTGTCGGGGGTTTCCCAGATGCCCTTGGCCTTGACAAAATTACCCTGTGAGGCGGCGGACAAGGGTTCGGTGAGGTCCAAAAGGCCGTGGGCGACATCGATCCAGTGAACCATGAGGTCGGTGAAAATGCCGCCGCCGAAGTCCCAGAACCAGCGCCAATGAACCATTTTATAGGGATCATATTCCTGTTCGGGGGCCGAACCGAGAAAGCTTTTCCAATCGACAGAGGCAAGGGGGATTTTGGGAATGTCTTTGGTAAACCGGGGTTGGTTTCGGTTCCAGCTTAGGTGGACCTTGTGGACTTTACCGATGCGCCCTTCGCGAATCAGCTCGCCGGCCTTAAGGATGTGGGGCATCGACCTTTGCTGCATTCCCACCTGCACAATCGACTTGGACGCGGCCCCGGCATCCAACAGAGCCTTGGCCTCGTCCGGATCGTGGGTTAGCGGTTTTTCGACATAGACATCCTTGCCCGCTTTGCAGGCGGCGATAGTCATGGGGGCGTGCCAATGATCGGCCGCGCCAATAAGCACGGCGTCGATGTCGGCACGATCGAGAATCTTGCGAAAATCCTTGACAATGAGCAGGTCCCGGGTTGACCCCGGGGCAAGCGTTTCGAGGTGTGCCTTGGTGGTGGCAAGGGCATCGTCACGGACATCGGCAAGGGCGACGATCTTTAGGCCGGGGATATTGACCAAGGAGCGCATCAGGTGTCTGGATCGGCCCCCGGCACCGAGAACGCCAAGGCGGATCGTTTCGGAGGGTGCGGCGGCTCTTGTTGAGGGGAGGCCCAAGACAGTTGCGGCACTGGACGCGGCCGCCATTTGCAAGGTGTCGGCTAGCCAATCGCGGCGATGGATGGTGGGTTTCATGGTGGGATTCCTTGTGGGTTTTCTGGGGTATTGAAA
>SIAL01000207.1 GCA_009691815.1 Gemmataceae bacterium
TGAAAACTTTTTGGATGTATGATCCCGTGTACGGCACCCACGGCATGACATTGGCCTATCAAGGTTGCAAACCGTTTGATCCAACGCGCAAGACGCTGAAAACTATCGGCAGAGGCTTCCTTATGAATTTCATGGACAAGGTTTGAAATGCTCCATCCACATTGATACTCATGGATAAGCCACGCTTTGTCCCCCCCATGGTTGGCCTTAAGGATTCTAAAAATCCCCGGAGTGTTTAATGACTCCCTCCATTCAAGGAGATTATTTCGATGCCGGGTCATGGCCTCGACCGAACTTTTGGTTGGAAACAATCTGTAGATCACAGATAGCTTTGGTTGGGTGGCCGGATTACCGTTTTTGCGGATCCCGGTACCCGGGTTGGTTGTCGAATCCGCTTTCCAAGATTCCGCCCACGAGTTTAAATCCAACAGTTTCTTTAAGGCCAATTTACCATCAAGGGCGAATTCTTCGGGGCGGTGTTGGGGGATCCCGTGTGGAATCAAATCGGAAAGATCAACCGGATCATTGGGTACAAACCATTTAGGAGTGGTTTTGCCATTGGGAACCTTAGACCTTCGGAAACTATTTCGAACCAAATCTTGGGATGACATTAAAAGACTTTGCATACAGTAACGCATTTCAGGAGATAAATCTGTCCCCTTGGATTGAACCAAACTCTCAATGGCCATGGACAAAGCAACCGTGTCCATGGCAAGGAAATCGTCTAAATCGCTGGACCTTTGGTCTTTTTCCACTTTTTGCGACCATCGCAACCAAACGACTTTAGCAAGTTGCCGTGACCATGTGAACTTTGCAACCCAAGAATCCCAAGGTGCCGAAACAAGTAAACTGCGAACCCCAGAAGCCACGGATTCAAGAAAATGGGAGTATTTTGGCATGGGTTCAGCTCGTAAATACGATTTAGTTCACCTACCCTACCTCATAATTGGGAACCGATAGCCCAAGGATTTAACACAAACCATAAAAAAACCGGATCCCATGAGGTCCGGTGTAAATTATGACGATTCTGCTAGCAAAAATCAAATTTTGGGGGTTTTATCCATTTCTAAACCGAGATACTCGCGCATATGCCGATCGTATTCCAGATAGTGTTTTTCATCACTAAGGTTTAGTCTTAGCTCGTTAATTACTTTTACAGAATAGTCTTTTAGCCAACCTGACCAACACCCGGCACAAATGTTTTCCATAATTTGGGTCCCCAATTCATCGTTCATTGGAGGAATTTCCACTCGAGAAGCTCTGTTACCAAGCAAGCATCCAGGTCTTTTGCAGGAAAAACCCCCGGGACCATCAGGCAGATTTTGAGTTTTTTCTGTTTTGGCAAAAGAAGGAACTTCTGCTCCAATTTCCTTAAGGAGCTTTCCCATAGCATCTCTGGGCATTAAATCCCCGCGCTCGTCCGCCTTCTTGAAGCCATCGGTTAAGGCAAGAATGGCTTCGTCGTTTTTACCGGCCTTTACTAGGGCTTCCCCCAACAGTTGGTAGGCTTTGGAAAACTGAGGACTAATACCCACGGTTTGTCGAAACGATTCAGCAGCTTCAGAATGTTGGTTATCCTGCATCAAAAGCTGGCCTAACCGGTAATGTCCCAATTCGTTTTCCGGGTCATTTTGCACCATATTACGAAATTGGGTGATTTGATCGGACAGGTTACTCATAAAGTGGCTCCTTCATTTCAAACAATAATTCAATAATCCCGAAATCATTTCATTGACAACGCATCCGCCCAAGGGATTCCTTGGGCGAATTAGCAAAAAAATCAAATCTACGGCTTGGATCAAACCTTGATCATTTCCCTAACGGTTTGCCCGCTTGGGATCATGGGCAGAACATGTTCCTGATGGGGAACCATGACATCCAAAAGGTAAGGTCCCTTGGATTCAATCATTTGAATCAGTGCCTCATCCACATCCCCCTTCTCGGAGATTCGACGAGTGTTCCATTTGAAACCTTTGGCGACCGTTACAAAATCAGGATAAGGACCTTCATCCGGCCCCGCGCCTAGATAGGTGTGACCACGGTTGGATTTGAAGAACCTGTCTTCCCATTGGACAACCATACCTAAATGTTGATTATTCAAAAGGAGGACTTTGACGGGGAGTTTTTCCACATGGCAAGTGGCCATTTCTTGAATGTTCATCAAAAAGCTACCATCCCCGTCAATGTCAATGACGGTTGCCAAGGGGTGAGCCGCTTGAGCACCCATAGCGGCGGGCAGGCCAAAACCCATGGTGCCCAAGCCACCGCTGGTTAACCACTTACGAGGTTTATTGAAATGGAAATATTGAGCCGCCCACATTTGGTGTTGCCCCACACCGGTAGCGACAATTGTGTCCTCCAACATATTTCGTTCTTTAAGGAGTTCGTGCATCCGCTTAATAACATATTGAGGCAATATGACATCATTTCGGTCGGAGAATCGGAATGGTTCGTTGGTTCGCCACTCATCAATTTGCCGCCACCATGCCTTCAAATCTTGGGTAATGGGGTGGGCCCCTGTTGGTTTTTGATCAAGAATCCTGTTGAGGTCGGTCAACGCTTGAAGGACATCTCCCGTAATGGGAAGCAATGCCGGCTTGTTTTTGTTGAGTTCGCTAGGATCAATATCGATATGCACAATTTTGCCATGCTTGGCAAACTCGGTTAACTTTCCGGTAACCCGGTCATCAAAACGAACCCCAAGGCAAAGAAGCAAATCCGCTTCGTTGATGGCATAGTTTGAATAGACACTTCCATGCATACCTAACATATGTAAGGAAAGGTAATGATCCGCAGGAAAACCACCCAGTCCTAAAAGGGTCATGGCAACCGGAATCCTTGTCCTTTCGGCAAAAATTTTCAACTGTTCATAAGCCCCTGAGGAAATAATGCCACCCCCGGCATAGATAATGGGTTTGGAGCTTTCACGAAGCAGGTCCAGCACCGATTCCAAAACTTCCCGGGAAATTTTGGGGGTTGGTTGGTACCCGGGCAGGTTCATGGGTGGGTCCCAATCAGGTACAACACGGCGCTGTTGGACATCTTTTGGAACATCAATGATGACCGGGCCAGGGCGACCGGTCATGGCAATGAAAATCGCCTCTTTAATTACCCGGGAAATATCTTCTGTTTTGGTAATCAGGTAATGATGCTTGGTGATAGCCCGGCAAACTTCAACAATTGGGGTTTCTTGAAAGGCATCGGTCCCAATAACCGGGGTACTTACTTGGCCAGTAATCGCCAACATGGGAATGGAATCCATTTTAGCATCTGCAAGGCAAGTTACAAAATTGGTGGCTCCCGGGCCTGAAGTGGAAAAACAAGCACTAATTTTGCCGGTAGACCGATAATACCCTTGAGCCGCAAACCCGCCCCCTTGTTCATGCCTTGGAAGGATCGTCCTCATCTTATCGTCAACCATTGTCAATGCTTGGTGAATGGGCATGCTAGCCCCACCGGGATACGCAAAAACGGTATCAATGCCGTGGTTGAGTAAACATTGGATCAGAATGTCCGCTCCGGACATCGGTTCTGTGGATAGTGTGGGATGTGTGGCCATTGAAAAACTCTCTAAAAAACCGTCAAAAACCCCGTAATGCTTACCTTGGTGCTGTTATTTTACAGGGGGAAAGCCATAAATGGTAGTAAATCAGGGCGATTTCCAAATGGGAAGCCCGAATAGCGGTTTGAAACACCATTTGTAAGTAAAAAGAAGGCAATCGGATGGTATGGCCTGTCCGACAGGAACCCAATTGACCTAGAAAGCGACTTCGTGGTACGGGTATACATAGAACTTGTGGGTAAGTTCGTCTCAATTGGTCCGACAACGCCCTTTCCGGAATTGATTTAGGATTTCCATGAAGGCATATGTTTTGCAGATTTGGGCTTGCCGGTGGTTTTGGTATTCCCTTGTGCGCATGGACCTTCGGGCCAGATACCGTGGATCGGTATTGGGAATGGGCTGGTCCCTTTTGAACCCGATTGCAATGACGGTGATTTTTTGCACGGTTTTTGCAACGCTTCTAAATCAAGATATACACTTTTATGCACCGTATGTCATGGCGGGAATCGCTGTGTGGAATTTCTTTTTGCATTCCACGCTTGAAGGGTGCCAATGTTTTTTAAGGGCGGAAAGCTACATTCGCCAATATCCCGCCCCGATGGCTATTTACCCATTGCGGAACACACTTTCGCATGGATTCCACCTGGTTTTGGCAACCTTTTTGGTTATTGGCTTAACTTTGGCAATCCGAGGATGGCCGGGTTTTCTCCCTATTCTCAGCGTGGTAGGTTCCATTCCGATTTTTTTATTGGCCGGTTGGGCGGTTTCCGTATTGTTTGGTTTGGCGAATATTCATTTTCGCGATACACGCCATTTGGCGGAAATAGGATTTCAAATTCTGTTTTACCTTTCTCCAGTCATGTACCCAAGTTCCCTTTTGATGGACCGTGGCTTGGGCTGGCTTGTGCGCATTAACCCGGTGGTGCCGTTTTTGGACCTAATGAGGATTCCCATGCTTGAAGGGAAAGTGGCCGATCCCCTAACTTGGGGACTTGCCATGGGAATTTCCATGCTCTGTGCCTTAGTGGCCTCTTTGGCATTGCGTGCCACCGAAGACAAGGTCATACTCCACCTGTGATATTGGTTTTTATAAGGTCGGCGCATGGAGGCGCGACATGGCTCAAGTTGTTATGGACCAAGTAAGCCTTACCTTTAAGGTTCGCCAAAACAAAACTTTAACGCTTAAAGAGTTTCTCGTTGGGCAGATGTTTCGTCCCGGCAACAACCCTCAAATGGAAGTCAAGGCCCTTAAGAATGTTTCCTTTGAGGTGGCTAAGGACGAAAGGCTAGGCATTCTTGGCCATAATGGGGCGGGTAAATCGACATTATTAAAAATGCTTGCCGGCATATACCGGCCTACTTCAGGTAAACGGGAAGTCATTGGAAAAGTATCCTCACTTTTTGACATCCATTTAGGATTTGAACCCGAAGCCAATGGCTGGGAAAATATTGCCTATCGCTCCTATTTACAGGGAGAAACCCCTTCAACCCTAAAGGACAAAGTTCAAGCCATTGCCGACTTCACCGAATTGGGCGATTTTTTGAATATGCCCGTTCGTTATTACAGTGCGGGCATGATGGTTCGGCTTGCCTTTGCCATTGCCACATCCATTGACCCGGAAATCCTTTTGATTGACGAAGTGTTGTCCGCCGGAGACCTTGCATTTCAGCAAAAAGCAATCAAAAGAATGCGAGAAATGATGGATCGGGCCCAATTGGTCATCATGGTAAGCCATGACCTTGCCTCCATTCGCAATTTTTGCACAAGGGGACTTTGGATGGACCATGGGTCGATTAAACAAACTGGTCCGATCGGCGAAGTAGTGCATGCTTATCAGGATTCGGTTCGGTCACCCGCCAAAGCGGCATAAATCCTTTTATTCAGAACCAGAAACTCATCATGATTATCCTGCCTCCACTTCGTTTTAAGCCTTGGGTTCGAGAGATGGTTTGGGGAAGCCACCGCCTCCAAACGGTTTTGGGACGAACTTTCCCCTGCAATGCCAATTATGGAGAATCTTGGGAGTTAAGTGATCATCCCTCTTCGGAAAGCCCGATTGCTTCAAGCCCATGGTCCGATGGATCTGTCTCCGGCACTTTAAGAAAATTGATGGCTGAAATGCCTGAAAGCCTTTTAGGAAAAGCTTCCCCGTCTCATCATGGCCGTTTTCCCCTTCTGGTAAAATGGCTGGACGCCGCGGATTGGCTTTCCGTCCAAGTACATCCAGATAGTACGGTTGTAAAATATCTCCTTCCCAATGAAGGAAGCAAAACAGAAGCGTGGTTCATCCTTCAGGCAAATCCTGAAAGTCGGATATGGGCGGGTCTCAAATCAGAAGTTAGTGAAGCGACTTTGCGTGAAGCCATGGCATTGGGCACCTCTTCTGATTGTTTGCATTGCTATAAACCAAAACCGGGCCAGTTCCTATTTCTCCCCGCCGGAACGGTCCATGCCGTGGGGGGTGGCGTCCTAATGGCTGAAATTCAACAAACCTCCGATGCCACCTTTAGGCTTTTTGATTGGAATCGACTCGACTCGACGGGGCAATCAAGGCAATTACACATTGAGGAATCGATTGCCTCGATTCATTGGAAAAAGGACCCGTGTGAGTTGGTTTCCATTCCGGGATTTGGAAACTGGAATGATTCGTTAAATTTGAAATTAGTGGAATGTCCTTTTTTTCGATTGTCATACCTTCGGGAAAACAAATCCTTTGCGTTTGGGGGAGATCGGAAAGCAAAAATTTTAATGGTAGTCGGTGGCAAAGGACAAGGAATATACAATGGCCGGACTGATTCCTTGAAATTGGGCGACACTATCTTGATACCCGCATCCGCCGAAGCGATGGATATTCACCCGGATCCCGGATTGGAATTATGGATTGGTGAACC
>SIAL01000208.1 GCA_009691815.1 Gemmataceae bacterium
ACGGTTTTGCAAACCGTTGCCTTACCACTTGGCGAAGGGCCCATGATTATCATCTTAAGGCATGTTGGCATTGGGGTCAACCACATGCTTTACCCCAGAAATGTGGCCTGACCATCCGACCTGCCCTCCCTTGATCGAATAGGGGCTTGGAAACACCGAAGGAACAGAAGAAATTGGCTTGGGGTAGGGAAACCTAATCCGATTTGGTGGTTGTCATTCAAGGGAAATTTACCCAAAATGGGTCTATCGGAAATTCGGAGTCCCCTTGGATGGTGAACCGTCGGTTTCTCCTAGAAAAACTGGGCCTACTTTCTTTGGCCCCAACCTTATTAACCAAAACGGTTAATGGTTTTGACTCATTGCATCCCATCCTGCCAAAGGGAATCTTCCCTCCAAGTGAATATTTGGCCCACCTAGCAGACGGCAAACCATTTGGTCTCCAAATCACGCCGACCAGTCCCTTTCGTGTGGCAATTCATGCCTTTTCCGGGGGGCTCCCGGGATTGGGCTTCGACAAGTTGTGGGAGCAGAGCCTCAAAGGGAAATGGAATGATGGGAATTTAGCATTTGTTGGGGATGGTGGTGGGTGGACCATTCAAGGGAATCTTGAAACTATCCGCGGTATCAACCACAAAAGGGAAACTTTTGAAGGTGTAGCTGTTATTCCCCGAAATCCTAAATCCCTTGGAAAACACCCTTCCAAAGGAGCCAAGGTCCTTTTTGACGGGACCAATCTCAGTCATTTTAAACAGGCGAAAAAAAATCAAGAAGGCTACCTTGGTGTAGGTTGTGAAACGGTGGACTCCTTTCAGGATTTTTTGCTTCATATCGAATTTCGATTGCCCTTGTTACCCGAAAAGCGGGGACAAGATCGGGCCAATAGCGGCGTTTACATTCAGAACCGATACGAAATCCAGATTCTTGATAGCTTTGCCCTTGAGGGTTCTAAGAATGAATGTGGCTCCATTTATGAATATCGCGCTCCGGAAATGAATGGCTGTTTGCCCCCAAACCAATGGCAGGCGTTCGATATCGATTTTCGATCGGCCCGGTTTGAAGGCGGGAAAAAGATTAAAAATGCTTTAATAAGTGTCAAACACAATGACATCTTGGTTCATGACAAAATCGAAATTCCCAAACAAACGGGATATGGACGCAAAGAAGGCCCCGATCCCGGGCCTATTCAACTGCAAAACCATGGAAGCCCGGTGGTCTTTCGAAACTTTTGGATTTTAGAGAACCATTAACACTTTCAAGTCATTTAATGAGCGTGGCCTGCTCATTTTGACTCTTTGTTCCAAGGCCAGCTAAAGGAAAGATTTATGCACCGAAAAACCTTTGTTTATAGCCTTTTGGCGTTATTGGGAATCTGCACCGCGGTTTGGATTCTTTAGAGAACCATTAACACTTTCAAGTCATTTAATGAGCGTGGCCTGCTCATTTTGACTCTTTGTTCCATGGCCAGCTAAAGGAAAGATTTATGCACCGAAAAACCTTTGTTTATAGCCTTTTGGCGTTATTGGGAATCTGCACCGCGGGTTGGACCCAAGAAACGGCAAAACCCAAGAAAATCTTGGTAATTACAGAATCCAAAGGCTTTGTTCACTCCGTGGTAAAACGCCCAAGCCCTAATGAACATTGCCTTGTTGAAAAGGTTTTAACCCAATTGGGCAAGGACACCGGGAAATTTGAGGTAACTTGCTCCCAGGATTCCCGTAAAGAGATCACCGCCGAAAATCTGGCCAAATACGACGCGGTGTTCTTTTACACCACAGGCGAGTTGCCCTTAAGCGACACGCAAAAAGCGGATTTGCTGGATTTCGTTCGGTCCGGTAAAGGGTTCACCGGGAGCCATTGTGCTAGTGATACTTTTTACAAATGGCCCGAATACGGCAACCTTGTAGGAGGGTACTTTGACGGACATCCTTGGCATGAAAAAATCAAGGTTGTAGTCGAAATGCAGGACCACCCTGCTATGAAGCATTTGGGGAAGGAATTTGAAATCACTGATGAAATCTATCAATTCAAGGCCCCGTATGATCGTTCAAAAATTAATGTATTGATGAACATGAAGCTAAAAGAGGGGGATAAACGGGGAAACCGCAAAGATGGGGATTATGCCCTCACTTGGACCAAAGATTATGGCAAGGGGCGGATGTTTTATACCGCCTTGGGCCATCGGGAAGATGTTTGGGCCGATACCCGATTTCAGAAAATGATGGTTGCCGGAATCCTTTGGGCCGCCGGGGGCCAATAGTTTGACCTAGGTCGGTTGAATTGATTCACCCATTCCTCCCTGATGGGTGAATCATCTTGATTTCCTCAATTCAGCACGGTAGTCGATCCCGCCTAATTTCTCTTTTTTGGAGCGGTTTATGATACGATCAAGATTCTTTTTGAGTTTTGCCTGTTTATGCCTCATTCAATCAGGATACCTAAAAGCCCTTGATTCTGAGAAAATCGGAGAAATGGCAAAAAGCCTCAATGATGCCCAAGCTCGCGGAGGCAATTCCGAATTGATGGCGCAAAAGTGGCAAGCATTGGTTGCCGAAAGCCAAGCCGCCGTTCCTGAAATTCTCAATGCAATGGATGCCGCCAAACCCCTTGGACTCAATTGGTTAAGGCCTGCCCTAGATGCGGTTTTGGAAAAAGAAAAACCCACCCTTAAGACAATTTCCACGCTGGAATCGTTCGTAAAAAATAGTGCAAATGATGGGATAGCCCGCAGGCAAGCATTTGAGTGGTTGCAAAAACTGGATGAAACTAAAGCAAAGCAATTGGTTCCCGGGTTTCTGACGGATATCAATCCAGACCTTCGCCGGGATGCCGTCGCTTCGGAAATCAGCTCGTTGAAAAGCCTTCCCAAAGGAATCCAAGTTACCAATAAAGGCAAAGCTATTTTGAAGGTTGCATGCGACCTTGATCAGGTTACCGAACTGGCCAAAATCTTAAAAACGGAAAGCGTAGAAGTTGACCTCCTTAAGCATTATGGTTTCCTAACCGATTGGGCTGTGCTTGGAATTTTTGACAACACCAAAGAACTGGGTTTCGAAAAAGCTTATGCTGTTGAACCTAGGGTGGATCCCACCAAAACTTATCAAGGAAAAGGTGATAAACCGGCCAAATGGTTTACGATAAAAACCAATTCACCTGAGGGCTTTGTGGATTTCAACAAATTGATCGGAAAAGAAAAATCGGCAATTGCATACGCCTGGACCAAGGTGGAGTCACCCACCGATCAGGAAGTCGAGATTCGGTTGGGATGCATCACTTCGCTCAAAGTTTGGTTAAACGGTGAATGGGTTTTCCAACGAGATGAATATCATCATGGGCAAAATCCCAACCAACATATTGCCCGGTGTAAACTGAAAAAGGGAACCAACGACCTATTGGTAAAAGTTTGTCAAAACAACCAAACTGAACCCTACGCGCAAAATTGGCAGCTACAGGCTCGATTCACCGATTTCGCCGGGTATCGGGCGGATGTAAAACAGGCGGCCTTACCCATGATTCCCGTTGCGGAAACATCCAAAGATTTAAAGGAGACAAAGTAATGAATAAGTTTTGCTTGGGATTGGTTTCCTTTGTTTTGCTTGGAGCCACACCAACCGTTCAGGCGGGAGATTGGACGCAATTTCGTGGCCCGGATGGAACCGGGGTAAGTAAGGAGTCGGGCCTACCCTCGAAATGGGCGGCCGATCAAAACATAGCCTGGAAAGTTCCGCTGCCCGGAAAGGGATTGTCCAGCCCGATAATTCTGGGAAATTCGGTCTATATCACCGCCTGTTCGGAACGAGGCGAGGGGAGGCTGCATGTGCTGGCCTTTGATGCCAAAACCGGCAAGGAACAGTGGAGAAGAAGTATCATCGCCACGGGAGGAACAGGTTGCCACCCCAAAACCAACATGGCGGCCCCTACCCCGGTTGGGTCGGATAAAGCCATAGTTGCTTTATTTGCATCCGCTGACCTTGTGGCCTATAAGGCCAATGGCGATCTCCTTTGGTGCCGATCCCTTTTTGGTGAAGATTCCGGAATTACCAATCAAGTTGGAATGGCTTCCTCGCTTGGCTTGCACAAAAATACTGTTTTGGTGGAGATGGAAACCGCCGCTAGTTCCTTCATCTGCGGGGTGGACATCAACACAGGTCGGGAAAAATGGCGTCATCCCCGCACCAAACATGTAAACTGGACCAGCCCTACCGTGGTAAACCAAAAGGGGGTAGATATCGCCCTATTTTTGGCCCCAACCGGTTTAACTGCGTGCGATCCCTCTACAGGAAAAATCCTTTGGAACTATTCCGAAACACCGGGAGGCAACATATCCTCGGCCACTGCTTCCGATGAATTGGTGATTTGCCCCGGGAGTCCCTTGGTTGCGCTTAAAACCGCCCAAACTGGTTCTACGCCCGAGGTTGCTTGGAAATCATCAAAAGTTGGCGGCACCTATTGCTCCCCTTTGGTTCATGATGGGCGGGTTTATGGGGTTTCCTCCGTGGGAATCAATTGTCTGGATGCCGCCACGGGTAAAGACCTTTGGACCCACCGAGTGAAAGGGCCATTTGCAGGTTCCCCCCTGATCGCAGATGGAAAGTTGTTTTTGGTGAACGAGGAAGGTCTAACAACCGTCCTGAAAATTGGCGGGGATAAGCCAGAGGTTCTTGGGAATAACCGGTTGGGCGAAACCATACTTTGCACTCCCGCCTTTGCGGGTGGCAAGATCTTTTTGCGAAGCGATTCCACCCTATGGTGCATTGGTGGAAAATAAACCAGGGGCTAGGCCCCCCTGTTACCTACCTAGCCGGAAAAAGGATTCTCATAAGGGGAATTTTGGCAGGGTTGGAATTGTGGCGGGAAGCCTCGGAATGAGCGGGGCGGCGGTCCTTTGTGGAACTGCCGCGCTTCGTTCGGGGGCGGGGCTGGTTACTGTTTTCACTCCCAAATCGGCTCATTTTATAGTTGCCCTTGGAAATCCCTGCTACTTGGCCTCCCCTTTAGAGGAATCGGAGGGGATTCTTAGTTACCAATGTGTGCCGGGGCTTTTGCAAAACCTTGCCAAGATGGATGTGGTTGCGGTTGGTCCCGGTTGTGGCACGGGACCCGGCTTGGAATCGCTTCTTGGGAGTTTGCTTTCCCAACCGGGGAAATTGGTCCTAGACGCGGATGCCCTAAACCAGTTGGCCCGGATGGGGAATTGGTGGTCTAATAAAAAAGCAAAAGTCATTTTGACCCCCCACCCGGGAGAAATGCAAAGGCTTACCACAGGGGCGAAAAGGGAAGCCTTGGGATCACGAATGAAATCGGCAAAAGAATTTGCCAAACTGACCGGTTCCGTGGTGTTGCTCAAAGGACATCAAACGGTAATTGCCAACTGTGACCAAGAGAATACCAACCAAACCGGAAATCCGGGCATGGCTAAGGGGGGTTCGGGGGATGTTTTGACGGGAATCATTGCGGCACTTTGGGGACAAGGATTATCCGCCTTTGATTCCGCTCAATTGGGGGCATTTGTTCATGGAATGGCCGGGGATTTTGCTGCCAAAAAGCAGGGCCAAGTCGCCCTGCTTGCCACCGATCTCCTCATGGAATTAGGAACGGTTTTTGAAACGGTTAAAGGTCCCAAAAGCTACTTTGAAGTTACCGTAACATTTTCGCCATTACCAACCTAAGGCTGCCTATTTGTACTGGGTTCCACCCCACCGGGAGGCTGGTTCCGAGGTGGTTCGGCTGGTTTGGGAACAATCAAATTTGGAACGGGCACCGTGGAAGGGGTATTCGTTTGTGGTCGATTAATCCCAACAGGGTTCGGTTCTGGCAAGGACAATGAAGAAGGAAAATCAGCAAATTCCGCTGGGGGCGGAATTGGGAATAACCTTTGTCCAAATGGGTTTTCAGGGTTGGTTACGGGAAAATTGGTTCCCAGGGGAATTCCCGAGTTGGGGATTAGGACATTAGGTCCATTTGTGTTTTTAGTGTTGGGTTTAGGAATTACATACCCAACAAGAATGCCCGGGATGGGGAATAAATGTTGAAGGTAAAAGGCCGACGCATCATTTGGTAGATAACCAACAGGAATAAAGCCCTTTGGGCCTACCTGTGGTGGGGTATCAGGCCCATGGTTAGGCTCAACCAGCCGCCGCATATGCGGCGCGCGTGACGGGCCTACCTGTGGTGGGGTATCAGGCCTATGGTTAGGTCCGGTAGGATTTCCTTGAAAGGCTGGTCGGCCTTGGTTTGGTCCCATCGGTTGCGCTTCCCTAGGGTTAGGTCCGGTAGGATTTCCTTGAAAGGCTGGTCGGCCTTGGTTTGGTCCCATCGGTTGCGCTTCCCTAGGGTTGGGTCCGGTAGGATTTCCTTGAAAGGCTGGTCGGCCTTGGTTTGGTCCCATAGGTTGCGCATCCCTAGGGTTGGGACCGTTGGGATTTCCTTGAAAGGCTGGTCGGCCTTGGTT
>SIAL01000209.1 GCA_009691815.1 Gemmataceae bacterium
GCATCCCTTGCCTTATTGAGGGCGGCGGTGGCAAGGTCGAGCCTACCATCGGCGAAATAAACCCGGGCCAGGTTGGTCCAACCATGGGCTTTCGGCGTTTGTTCGGGCATCGCCGTTAGATGCTTAAAGGCCTCTTCCGCCTGACGAAGCTCGCCTTTTTTGGCATTGGCGCCCCCTTCCAACAAACAACCAATGCCATAGTCGTTCCATCGTTGCCATGCGGGCTGAATAGGGGAGGCCTGTTCGGGAACCATGATTTGAGATGCCTCAAGGGGGAGGGTCACCCGATCGGTGGCCATGTCCACAATGGGAAGAACCGGTACTTTGCCTTGATAAACGAATTTGAGATATTCATCGTCAAATTTTCGGTAGCGAACCCGAACCGCAAGCTCGACCGGCCCGGTGGCTTCTTTGGGAATGGTTACCTGATAGTGGACCACATTTCCCGCCCCGGGTGGAATCTGGTGATCATAGAGAGGGGTAAAAATGTCTTGCGGATTGCGGCGATTGATTCGATTGCCACTTCGGTCGAGAAGGTGAACATTGATGAAATGGGCATGGCGATCAACTTCCCCCACATTGTCACCTTCCATGGATCCGTTTCGGGCAAAAGGAACATTTTTGTCGGTAAATCGCGCCTGAAAATCGACCCAAATCTCGTTGGAATCAACCGTTCCCTGAGAAAAGTGGTGACCCACCCCAAGGGTTCGAATGACCACCTCAAAAAGATAAGTCTGGCCAGGTTGCAACCTTGGCAAGTTGGGCCGAAGCATTTCGGGTATGGCGTCGATGGTGCCCCCTTTTTTCAGGGCGAACAGGTCCACGCGAATTTTTTTGTCCTTTCCTTCTGGATCGGTTCCGGTCAGGAAGTCATTGTTTCTCTTGATGGATTTGTCAAATAACGCGGCAAATTGTTGATATTTTGGTTCCAGTTTTAACAAAGCGGGTAAGCCCGTGTTTGCGGCGGGAAAGAAGTGGTCGTGGACTTTGGGGATCCCCGTTCCATCTCGGTCCTTGGCGCCAAAATCTTCGCTTGCCATTAGGGGCATATGACAATTGGAACATTCCGGTTTGGCTAACTCGGGATAATAGAATGCCCTGCTCCCATGACCGGAAACGCCGGATAAATGGTGGCTGTCATGGTGATTTTGCCCACGGGTGAATTCTTGATAGTGATTAAGGGCGAGGGGCAACGAAACTTTGTGGCAGACCGAACAAAAATCGGCGGACTTGTGGAGCGGCTTGAGGAAGGTTTTTTTGTGAAAATCGGGTCGGGCCTTCACCAGTTGTTGGTTGATCCATTGAAACGCGGGCGCATCGCTTTTGGCAAAGGGATAGTGCAAGGGTTCTTCGATGGTGTAGGCGCCATTGCCCACTGTGCTGTTTACATGGGTGATGGCATGGCAAACGGTGCAGGTGATCCCGGCATGGGCCGTCACATGGTTGACATCGTCATATTTGGGGTCATCAAACGCCCCGGAGAAAAAGGGGACCGGATCGTGGCAACCCGCGCACCAACGGGCGGCTTTGACATCCCCATCCCGTTCAAGGGCCACTTTTCTGGTTTCGCGAACGCTGGCCAGATAGGGAGGATTATTGAATGAACTGAAATGATGCGCCGAATGAAACCAAGAATTGTAAACATCACGATGGCATTCGAGACAATAGGCATCCATCATGAGCGTACTCGCGGGAATGAACATGCCATTGTCGGTGCGTGATTCGGATGGAAAAAAGTAAGCCAAGCCTTCGCGGGGCCCTTCGGAACCCCATCGTCTGGGATCGGCGGCGTGAACCATTAGCATCGCCCCAACCGAAACCCCAAGTCCCCCGAGGAAGCCGACGCCCCATCGCCACTTGAGCTTGGGGCCGGCTTTGCGGTGGCCGATGTAAATCCAGACTGCCGCGACCGGTGTGATGACATGAAGGGCCCAAATGACCCACCGGGGAATCGTTCCTGTGGGAAGCTGTGGAAATCCTTCGAGCTGAATCAGGACAATGCCACTAAAGCAGGTCGCCAAACCTACCAGGAAAAGCACAATCCCTAATCGAACCGCCACTCTGTTGGGTCGATTGCTAGCCGTGATCCAGTGCCAGGCACCAAAGACAACAAAGGGAATCGTTGCAAGGACTCCTCCACCAATGTGGGCCAAGTAGGTCCACAAGGTCATGGCATTGGTGTAAGTTTGGCCGGTGGAGGCTTCGAATACGCGAATGGCAACCAAATACACCCCTGTGGCCGTTAGCATGGCAACAAGAGCGAACACCAATCCAAGCATTACCTTAAGGCTGCCACCCAAAGCCGGAATATAAACAAACTTGGGGCGAACGGTGGGTTTTACCTGTAAAGGCCCAGCACTTTCCGGTAATTGGGCTGACATGTGAACCGTTCCCTCGATAATGATTAGGACCGTTGGGAATTATAGTCTTTCGTCCCGGGGATCGCGCAATGCCCATATGAAACAATGGACCAAAAATTCCCATTTTTCAACCCGAACGAATTCCAGTTTAGGATACGA
This sequence comes from Gemmataceae bacterium, assembly GCA_009691815.1. GTDB lineage: Bacteria > Planctomycetota > Planctomycetia > Gemmatales > Gemmataceae > SYLG01. The sequence continues at coordinate 2,520 of SIAL01000209.1, forward strand.
ATCCCATGAACCGTTACCTTGCCGCCGCCATACAAGTCGATTTCCCCAACCCAAAAAGCCGGGACGAAATTCCCGGGCGGGTTGGCCGCATGTTGGCCATGGCGGAGCAGGCTGTTGTGGGCTATCGACCCCTTGGCGATGTAAAACTTGTCGTTTTCCCGGAGTTTGCCCACACGGCCCCTGTCTATTTGGAAAAAAGAGACCTGATCAAACACCTTGCGGTGACCTTTTCCAACGGTCACCTCGACGCTTATATTGCCAAGGCTTTGGAGCTAGATATTTACATTCAAACGGGAACCTTTTTAGAAGTTGATCCGGCGTGGCCCGGCCATGTGTTCAACACGACTTGCCTCATTGGTCCGGAAGGTATTATTTCCAAATATCGCAAAGTCTATCCGTGGCTTCCTTGGGAGGTTCACACCAGCCCCGCCGACCTCCCTAATTATCCGGATCCCTTATTTCCTGTGGCGGACACCCCGATTGGCAAAATCGGCGTGGCGATTTGTTACGACTGGCTTTTCCCGGAAGCCATTCGGTCCCTTGCTTTGAATGGTGCCGAGGTGCTAATTCGGGTGTCCGCCTACATGGACCCCTGGGGAGCGACTGCCCCGATGGATTGGTGGACCGTCATCAATCGAGCAAGGGCAATTGAAAACATGGCGTTCGTGGTGGCTTCCAATCAGGCTGCTGCCCAAGGCAACTATCCCCCGTTTTCTTGGCCCGGTGGGAGTATGATTGTGGATTTTGACGGCCGAATTCTTGCCCAGGCTGACCCCGGCCCGGGAGACAAAATAGTCATCGCGTCCATCGACCTTGAGGCGCTCCGTTATGAACGAAACCGCCGCCAAATGCACCAAATGATAAGGCACCTAAAGCCGTGCCATAGGCAGCCAATGGATCAAGACGGCAGTTTTCCCAAACGGACCTAGCCAATCGTGGTCCCCTATTTGGATTTCCACCGAAGCCATTTCCTAAGGCCCTTTTGTTGTTCAAGGGGGTTGGAGTTCTCCGCTTCCAAGGGTATCGGCCCGGGCGGGCTGGTGGCTTTTTCGGTGAGGGGTTCCGCTTTGGGAAGGGTGGTTTTTTTGGCCTTTTCCGATTCCCAAAGGCTCATAACCAAGGCTTGTTCCATTTCCATTGGTTTGAAGCCAAAGGGGCCGCGGCCACTTTTGTAGGCCACTTTCCCTTGAGTGTCGATCACATAAAGCCGAGCGGGCATTCCGCTATAAGCGGTTCCCACCGGGTCGCTAAGTTCGTCCACCAAAACCGCCATGCCCGGTTGGAGCTTTTTCTGAAACATCTCGCAGGCTTCAACCCGTTCCCCCAAGGTGGTCGGCTGTTTGACGCTTACACCCATTTTTCCGTTGGAATCCATCTTCCATCCATCCGTGGGATGGGCTTCGCGGACATAGACCATCAAAAAAGTGGCATTGTCTTTGTGCTTGGCGTATAGGGATTCCACATCCGGGTAAAGGCTCCGAAAAGGGCCGCAAGTAAAATTGCCAAATACTAACACCACCGGTTTGGGCCCGATGACTTTGGACCCGATAACTTTGGACAAGGTTACCATCTGTTTGCCATCGGCTGTTTTCAAGCCAAAATCCGGAGCGGTTGCTCCCACAGAAGGACCCTCGGAAATGGAACCAATCTCCCCGGCGAAGAGGCCCTTCACCAACACGGGGACGCTAGGGGCATCCCCCGGGGAAAAGCCCATCGGGCCACGGGGAATCACCGCCCCGCGCAAATCATAGGCACTTAGAAAATCCTTACCCATTGCCGCGCTTTGAAAAAAAGCACCCCATTCTTCACGGGTGAGCCTGCCGTTGCCGCTGGTTTCGATCCGGCGAAAAACCCGATTGATGATCCCCGATTGCATAACGAAGGGATTGCGATCCGACCAGTCGAGGTCGGTTGGGCTGATCCTGCCGTCGCCATCCCGATCGATCTGATCGAAAAGGTTTAAGGGTCCCTGAAATTGGTCCCGCCGGACAAAGGGCGATTGGGCATCTTGGCCATTTTTTGTGACCAACCAACTCCAGGAATAGCGCGATTGGGCGGGACCAAACCAACCGTCAGACCCGTTCAATTGGGACCCGCGCAGGATGGCGATGAGCATTCGGGCCGCCTCGGACCTTGGTGGGGGATAGGTTTTTTCCAATTGTTCGGCCACAGTTGCCGCCACCTTGGGATCAGCAAGGCTTTCGACCGTGATTCCTTTGGGTAGCGTTAAATTACCGGAAAGGGAATAGCTCTGGCTTGGGGCGTCCCGTACCATGAAAAAACCAAGGGTTACCGCAAATAGCAAACGCCAAGTCATCATTAGCCCCCTAGAAATTGAGGTTTTTTGGGCAAAGGTTGGATTTAGAATGGATTCCCAATCCCTATTGCAAAAATAGGGCAAAGAGTCCTTTGCTATTAAAGCCATGCTAGGATCTTTTGGCAAACGCGGGAGGCTTCCCCAATTGGGAAACAATCTCCTTGGTTGGAAAGACTAAACGGTGAAACCGGATAAAATACAAAAGAACTCTGTTAAAAGTTCATTTGATGCCGGTGGTGAAGCTGTCGATTGGTTGGATTTTGATCCCATTTGAAAAAGGGATCAAAACAAGCGAAAATCCCTAATAAAGCTGGGCTGTTTGGCTGCATTAAGCCGCGGCGTCTACACCATCGACCAGGACGCAACCGATCCACGGAGGTTGCCCCTTTTGGTGAAGGCGGGCTTCCGCCTCAAGCGGAGTGGTTTCCCAGGATCCGACCGAGGTGACCCAAGTCCAACCCTGACATTGGGCCAGCCAAAAGCGCGCAATGGCATCGGGCTTTGAAGAGAGCGAGGCCACCACCACCAACCCAAAACGCTTTCGGATTTCCGTCGCCACACCATGGATGCTTCGGGTGGCAAACCAAGTTCCCTCGGGATGGTAATCATCCCCACGGGGAATCCGGGTGACCAACGGATTTAGCCCGGCAACCAAAATGTTGTCCAACTCAACCCGACCCCAAAGGAGATCCTGCCACCCCGGCCTCGGAGCATGGATGCCCCCATCCATCGACTCATCCATTTCTAAACAGGCCACCTGCCCATGCTGCCTTGCTATGGAGTCTATGACCTTTTCCATGACGGCTTTCAAGCCTTTGGGTGTCAAACCGCAATGGTCCGTCCCCGGGCTTAAAAACAACCAAGGGGGCTGGCCCCCCATGGAATAATGTGTGAGCCTTTCCAGAATCCTTCTTATCACCGGCACCGCAATCGAACCCATTTGATTGGGTTCAACCGAGGGGTTGGGTCTAACTTCTGTTTTGTTGGGAATAGGTATCGACAAGGGAGCCGAAAAGGTTTCGGACAAAATCGGGGAGGGATCCATCTCAATTCGATTGTTCCCTTCGGCCATCAAGTTGAAATGGGCACGAAAGGGGGGAACACTTACCCCTTCGGAAACGAGAAATTCATTTTCCGGGCCGATTTCCACATAGGCCGAACCATCTTCTGATTCATTCCAAATACTATCTTCAGGTCCATTTACAATTTCTTTTTCAATGGGGGCGTTCAACAAAAGCGTGACATTCTCCGGTTCGGTATTTCCCAAAACCTCTGAAACCTCGTGAGCATTCTCCATTGGGATATCTTGGCGCATCAGAGGACAGGCGGTTGCCTCATGGGGGGGCCAGGGGATGTCACCGGGCATGTCGGCGGGACTCTCGCCGGGAATGGATAGACCCTCCTCTTCTTGGGCCGGTGGGGCAAGGTAGGTCCACGGAGCCGCACTACCGCTTGCGGGGGTCAGGGCCTCCCAAAGTCGTGACATTCCAACCAGTCTCCCTACAAAAGCGATTCCCAAAATCGCACTTTTTGCCTTTTAAACCCGAGCCTAATCCGATTATGCCGAGCGTCTTAAGAGGAAACTGGGCGTTTCCTGTGCT
>SIAL01000210.1 GCA_009691815.1 Gemmataceae bacterium
GAGCAAACCGTTGGGTTTCACCCCCCGAGACGGTTAGGTTTCAGAAAAGAATTGACGAGTATTTTTTGCCATTCCTATGGATCAAATCCGCCAAACCCTAGTACCGCAGCAAGGCGGTGCCCCAGGCGAGGCCGGCGCCAAAACCGCTCACACAGACCAAATCGCCGCGGTTGATGCGGTTTTGTTGGAGAGCCTCATCAAACGCAAGGGGGATGGAGGCCGCTGAGGTGTTGCCGTATTTCTCCAAATTGTGAAAGACTTTGGTCCGGGGGATGTGCAGCACATCAATGGCCGTATTGATGATGCGAATGTTGGCTTGGTGGGGAATGTAGAGGTCCACATCGTCCGATTCGAGGCTGGCAAAGTTCAACACATCGGTAATCGTGTCGCAAAGGATTCCCACGGCCCATCGGAAAACGGCCCGGCCATCCATGTGCATATAGTGCATTCCCTGGGCAAGGAGTTCCGGGGTGGGGGGCAAACGGCTGCCACAGGCCGGCCGATTGAGAAGGTCGCCTCCCCCCCCATCGGCTCCAAGGCTAAGGGCGATAAAGCCTTCCTCGTCCGTTCCTCTGGTGATGACAAAGGCGCCCGCACCGTCACCAAACAGGGGATAAGTTTTGATGTCCATGGGGTTGATTATGCGTGAAGCGGTGTCACCGCCAATAACCAAGGCGCAATCACTGAGGCCCGCTTTGACATAGGCCGCCGCTGTGGCAAGGGCATAGATGAACCCGGCACAGGCGGCTTGGATCTCGACCGCGGCACAGCTCAGCCTCAAACGATCCTGTACCTGACAAGCGGTACTGGGAAAGGACATGTCCGGGGTAAAAGTTCCAAGGACGAGCAGGTCAATATCGGAGGCCGTAACATTGGAGGCGGTTAACGCCTTTTTGGCCGCTTCGATACACAAATCGCTTGTTGCCTGATGAGGGGCGGCGTGCCTGCGTTCCAAAATGCCGGTGCGTTTGACAATCCAATCCGAATCGAATCCCAGCTGCTTGTGGAGCTGTTCGTTGTCAATCACCTTGTCGGGAACATAGCTGCCTGTTCCAAGGACCTTGAAGCCGGTAAGGCGGCGGCAACGGGGCCGTGGCGGAGTTGCGCGCTCTTCACTCATGTGCGGTTAACCATCCCCATCCGGTCGGCCAAATCACCAAACAAAGCCGTTCGGTTCAGCCTGATTGGACCGGTTGCTTATTAAAAGTAAAGTTTAGGAATTGGGACCCATTTGACCACCACCTTTTGGCATACCCTTTCCCGGTCACTTGATCGGTTGTTCCAAGTAAATGGACCATGCGAATAAGGCGTGGGATGTGGCCTCCAGCCGCAGTTTACCCTCTTGGGGGGACAAGCGAACGCCCCCCAAAAGCCGGGGCACATACCATTCGGCAAAGTGCTTGGTATTGGTCTCGACATATTGTAGCGTGGCCAAAAACTGAAGACCTCTCTCAAGGCTTTCTTGCAGTTTGCCGTGACGGGTGGCATCGCCAACCGCTTGGGCCAATCGCCACCCAAGGGCCAAAGCCTCCACGGCGGCGGCGGTCGTGCTGGTTGGGGACTGTTCCTGGACTTGGCCCGCATTGTTCCAGTTGCGAAAGCCGCCATAATAGCCCGGCCTTCGTGGGTCGATTTTGTCATATTGAAGGGCGGATAAACCATCGCAAACACCCAAAACAAATTCCGCCGTGGCCTTGTCTTTGTTGATCGCGTGCAGCTCAACCCCCGCCTGCACCAGCCAACCTACCGAGGCCAACTGTTTTTGTTCCAACCATTTGCGGCTGTAAACGGTATAGGCCCTCTGGGCGGTCTCTAACTTCCACGATTCCGGTTGCAGGCGATGAGATCGGACTAGGGCGCAAATCGTCATGAAAGGATAGCTGGACGGGCCATCCAGATCTTCCGGGGAAGGTACCCAGCCATCGTTTTGAAAGAATCCATCGGCTTTGATCCATTTCCGAAGCCCATCGATGAGTTGTTCGGCGTTTACGAGCTGATCTTTGGGCGGGTTAGGCAGATCAAAAATGGCCATTGCCAGAGCCGATGCTCCCGCCAATTTGTTGAGAACTAGGGACGGGGCTTGGGTCAACCTCGTTCCGGGTTCGTTGGGATCGGCAACGGTTTCTTCCATAAGCGTCAGAATCGTCTGGAGGGCCCGTGCCTCAAGGCGTGGTTCGTTAAAAGTCCGGCTGGCTCGGGACAAAGCCATGGCGGCCACGGCTTGCTTGATAAAGCTGTCCTGCTCGATTTCCCGTTGAATATCCACCAAAAGGCCGGGAGAAAAGCGCCCCTTGGCTCCGTGGATGCGAAAAAGCCAATCCGCTCCGCGCTTGGCGGCTTGGAAAACCTGAAACTGAATGGGATGGGTAGGAACCGGAGGAGGATTAGCACCTTGAGGCGAATTGGTTTCGGGGCTATTGAGGGTTTGGGAATACAGCTGCTTTGAACTGAACAGCATAACCCCGATGGCAACCCCGGCAAGGGTCCATTGGCTCAAACGACACAATACGGTTTTTAAGATCATGGCCAAGTTCCCCAAAAAACGCTTTTTTGCACAGGCAAAAAAAATCGCAGGACACGAATGCAATCGTATCCTGCGAAAGGTTTTCGGGGCAAGGCGCGTCAGTTGGAAGGCGTTTGGCCAGCCAACAAAACTTCCTTGATCTTTACGGAAATGTAGTGTTGGCGATGACCCGTCAACCGACGATAGTTCTTACGGCGGCGGTACTTCTGGATGTAGTGCTTGATCGAGGGATGGCCAACCACCTCAACCACTATCTTGGCTCCCTCGACGCGGGGCTTGCCCACGATGAGTTCTTTGTCGGTCTTAATCATGAGTACATGATCCAATTCAAGCTTGGTGCCCAATTCCGCTTCGCGGTGGTCGAGCCTGACAATATCACCAGCTGAAATACGATACTGACGAGATCCGTCCTCAATCACCGCATACATCGTAACAAACTCCTCAAAATGCTTTGGAACTAAGAAGGATACCTCATTTTGGCCATTTTGGCTAGGCCCATTTGGAAAAGCGGACAAAGATCTGATCAAAATCAACCCAATGGGGCCAAAAGGGGTCTCCTCGGAGCCTAACTATCCGCTTTCGGTGGGAAAATGTGGCCGCCTAATGGGTTTTTCCCCAGTTCTCATCGGTTTCCCGCCTTGTTTGGCGCCCAAACCAAATTAGAATAAGATTTGTACCCTTTACCCTTCCACCGTTTATGAACTTTGGAAATGGGCCCAAAGGGACCGATTTGAGACGACTCCAACCCACAAAGCTATTCCATGATGACCCCCACCAAAGAATCCAACAATCAAGAAAAGACGGGCTTGGGGAATTATTTCGTCGCCAATTACCCTCCCTTTTCCTTTTGGAACAAAGGGGAATTGACCGGAGTCGAGAACCTTTGCCTGCAAACCGCCCCCCCGGATCGCCCTTTGGGACTGTATCTTCACATCCCCTTTTGTCGAAAACGCTGCAAGTTTTGCTATTTCCGGGTCTACACCGACAAAAATGCCCGTGATATTGAATTCTATCTCGACTCCCTTGTGCGCGAGATCGAAATCCTCTCGACCTACCCCTATCTCGCCAAACGGCCTCTCAAATTTGTCTACTTTGGCGGGGGTACGCCATCGTTTCTTTCGGTGAATCAGATGCGTGGGCTGGTTGATCGCCTCAAACCGCTTTTTCCTTGGGACAGCGCCGAGGAAATCACATTTGAGTGTGAACCCGGCACCCTTCAGCAACACAAACTCGAAGCCCTTCGGGATATGGGGATCACAAGGCTGAGCTTGGGGATTGAAAACTTTTCCGATGAGATCCTTTTGTCCAACGGTCGAGCTCATTTGAGCGAGGAGATTGCCAAGGCGTATGGCTGGGCCAGGGACTTGGGTTTTCCCCAGATCAATATCGACCTTATCGCGGGCATGGTGGGCGAAACCGACGACAATTGGCAACTGTGCATTGAAAAGGCCCTTGCCATGGCTCCCGATAGTCTCACCGTTTATCAAATGGAACTGCCCTACAATACGGTCTATTCCAAGGAGTTGCGCCTTGTAGGGCAGGACCAGCCGGACTCGGTGGGCATTGCCGACTGGCCAACCAAGCGCCGTTGGATGGCGGAGTGTTTCGACCGTTTTGAAAAGGCGGGCTATACGGTAACCAGTGCAACCACGGTGGTAAAAGATCCCAAAACGACCCAATTTGTTTACCGAGACGCCCTTTGGCAGGGTGCGGATATGATGGGGACGGGGGTCGCCAGTTTTGGCCACTTGGGTGGTTTTCATGTCCAAAATCTGGATGCGTGGGAAACTTACACCCAAGCCATAGGCCATAACCAAGTACCTTGGGCGAGGGCCTATTCCTTGTCCGATCGGGAAAAATTCGTGCGGGAGTCGATTCTGCTGCTCAAAAAGGGACGGCTTTTGGGAAAAGATTTTGAAGCTCGCCACGGCAAAATTCCGGCCCGTGAGTTTGTCCCAATCTTTCAAGATTGGGAACGACGAGGCTTTGCTAATCTCGAAGGGGATGATGTTGTCCTTACCCGGGAGGGGCTGATCCAGATCGATCGCTGGTTGCCGGAACTGTTTCTGGCCGAACACAAAAACTACACAAGGTACACCTAAACCCCCCATGTCCGAAGATTTGTGGTTTACCATGGGCAAGATCCCGGCACGGTTGCCGGGCGAACTCCTTTACGCCCGCAATCATATGTGGGCCAGGGTCGAGGGAGGGCAGTGCCGTTTTGGCTTTACGCATTACGCCATTCTCCTCATGAAGGATGTCTATTTTCTGGAATGGCATCTCTCCGAAGGGGATCCGGTTTTTGCCTCGCAGGAGATCGGGCATATAGAAACCTCCAAAGCCGAATCGGCTCTGTATTGCCCCTCGGCGGGAACATTGACGCGATTCAACCCGCTTCTCTTAAACGACCCTTCCGCAATCAACACCGACGGCTATGGTAATGGGTGGTTGTTCGACTTGGAAACTTCCCCTGATGAATTCATGGACGCAAAAGAGTACCTTCAGTTCCTCACGGACAACTGGGATAAAACCCAGGCCATGCTCAAGGGGAAGATGAATCAGATTGAGGATGACGACTCATGAGCAGCGGAAAAATCACAGTGGTCATTTCCCAAGCACCCGGGAAAAATCCCGCCAAACGGGCCCTCGAAGAGAATCTGGCGGCAAGCCTGCTCATGGAGTCAGGCATTGAGCTTTCCATCGTTCCCCACCTTTACGACCTCGGTCCCGACCATACCGGGAGGCTTTTCCTCGAGTCCATTCAAGGCGATATGGTAGTTTTGGCGTGGCTCTTTCCCCGTGCGGCCTATTGGTTGCTGGATCGTGATGGCATTGGCGGCACCGAAGGCCAAAGCCCTCTTCACCCACTCGCCCCCAAGGACGAGGACGAAGACGAGGAACCGACCGTAAAGGCTCCCGGGATAGGATCGGCAATCGGGGGACCTAACCGGACCATTTGGTGTCTGGACCTAAGGGACCATGCGGGGCATCAGGTTTATTTGGAGGAAATCCGTCGCATTTCCGCCGAGGTGACTCTCCTTCGCCAAGCCCGCCAAGCCCAAAAACAGGCAAACCAACCGGTGGCGATAATCACCCTAGGCTTACCCCCTCAAAAAGCGGCCCCCGAATTTACGCCGGAAAACCTCTTGGAAGCTCCCGGTCGCCGTTGGTATCCCGTCATCGACTATTCCCGCTGTACCAATTGTTTGGAGTGCCTCGATTTCTGCCTGTTTGGGGTTTACGGGGTGGATGGGCTTGACCGCATCCTTGTGGAAAACCAAGACAGTTGCAAGAAGGGCTGCCCCGCGTGTAGCCGGGTCTGTCCCGAACAGGCGATCATTTTTCCCGATTACAAAAGTCCGGCAATCGCGGGTGCCCCGGTGGGCAACATTAGCGGGCTAAAGATCGACCTGTCGAAGCTATTTGGCGGGGAAGATGCCATGGTTGTCGCCGCCAAGGAGCGCGATCGGGAACTGGTCCGAGATGGCCGGGAGGCCGTTGGCCAGACCGTTGGCATAGCAAGGCGCCAAGCCAATAAACCCAGCGGTCCCAAAGACGACCTCGATAGCCTACTGGATACACTTGACAGTTTGGACATTTAACCAACAGGAACTTTTGCCATCATGTCCACTAGCACCATCACCCTTCCCAAGCCCAGACCCGTAGTGTCCGAACCGGTCATCGCTCCCGAGCCCATCCATCCCTACACGGGTTTTTCGGCCTATATGGGGGACGCCAAGGTCGCCTCGGGGTTGGCCCTTCGTGCCGTCAGGGAACTCAACCCCAGGGTGCTTGCCAAGGCGGCTTGGCTTTATGCGGGCAAAGGTTTTCTCGCGGTGGAGGCCTACCGCCAAAGGCTCAAGCGCAAAAAACTGTACC
>SIAL01000211.1 GCA_009691815.1 Gemmataceae bacterium
GCGGGCGGATTTTGCTTGGCCAGGCCCTCTTCGAAAATCACCATGGCCGATATTGTGGACGCCGTCGATGATGCCGCTAGGATGCCTCGCCTTGCGTTCACGGAGGGAAAGGCAACCAATGAAATGGGCGTTATCACCGGACTTTGGCAGGAACTTCACCGCAAACAACGCAAGGTATTGGTGGAAACCACGCTTGCTGAAATGGTTACGAGGGTGATGAGTCCTGACGACCTTGTCTATATGATCTAATCCCAAGGCCTATTAAACAGATTCATAAAATCGCCCTTGGATTACCCTTTCCGGGGAAGATTTTATTCATTGCCCCAAGTTATCTCCTATTCTCCCCGGCCTAGGGAATTTTTCATTGCAAAAGGGATCACCCATGCGACTAATCGCCGGTTGTGGTTACTTGGGGAGGCGAGTGGCCAAACTTTGGCTCGACCAAGGCATTTCCGTGGCGGCCCTGACTCGAACGGAGGTTGGGGCCTCAGTTCTTCGCTCGCTTGGCATTCAACCAATCCTTGGCGATGTCACCGACCCCAATAGTCTTGAAAAACTGGCACGCCTTGGCCCTTTCGAAGGGCTTTTTCACGCGGTGGGGCTTGACCGGTCCTCGGGCAAATCCATGACCGAGGTTTATGTTCATGGATTGGAAAACCTTTTGATCCAACTACCTTCCTCGTTTTGCCCCAAGGTAGTTTTCATTTCAAGCACAAGTGTTCACGCCCAAACCGATGGATCCTGGATCACGGAGTCAATCTTACCCGATGCAACCACCGGATCGGGCGGCACGGCATATCAGGCGGAATCGGTTTTACGCCAACTACGACCTTCCGCCATTATTCTCCGTTTTTCCGGGATTTATGGACCAGGAAGGCTCCTAAGGTCAAAGGCAATTGAACAAGGTGACCCTATCCCCGTGGATCCCGAAAAATGGCTCAACCTGATTCATGTGGAAGATGGAGCAAGGGCGGTTCATTTGGCTTGGAACAAAGCCCCATTAGGAGCAACATTTCTTTTGGCCGATGGGAATCCGGTTCTTAGGGGAGAATACTACCGCACCCTTGCCAAACTTATGGGTGCCCCGGTCCCTTCGTTTATTGCGGGTTTACCGGGCTTTCGGGGAGGACCCGATGCGTCTCATCGTCAAATTGATTCGCACTTTGCCCGGGAAGCCCTTGGCTGGCAACCATGCTATCCTAACCACGAATTGGGCCTTCAAGCAATCCTAGCGGAGGAAAAGGCATTCCACCCATCCACTGCCATTGCCACATCGGGAGGCGTCATTCCGCCCAATAAAATGGACCTAGAGCCAAGATAAAAAGGGCCGATTTTTTCGATTTATCCCATTTTGCCAAGTCATCCTAAAACACATGGTCCATTCTCCAAACCTAATCAACACCTTGAATTTATGCCCCATTTTGGCAAAATAGTCCTTACCTTTCTTGGCAACCGTATTTTGGAAGATCATGCAAACGCTCCGCAAAACTCGCATCGTTGCCACAATCGGCCCGGCCACCAACAAACCGGAAATTCTCGAACAACTCATTCGTGCGGGCGTCGATGTTTTTCGTGTGAATATGTCGCACGGAACCCATGAGGATCATTCGCTGGCGATTGAAAACATCCGAGCCATCTCCTCTAAACTCGGTCAACCGGTGGGGATCATGGCCGACCTTTGTGGGCCTAAAATCCGGGTGGGCAAGTTTCCCGGGGGTGGGATTGACCTTGTTGCTGGTGAAAAGGCAACCATAACGACCCGTGATGTTGAAGGCGGTCCCGGACTGATTGTGTCGATGTACCGGGAATTGCACCGCGACTTAAAAGCGGGGGACCCTGTGCTTTTCGATGATGGGCTCATGGATGCCACAGTTTTGAGTGTCATCGGCCAAGACATTTGCATCCGAATGGAACATGGTGGTTTCCTCAAAAACAACAAGGGGATGAACCTCCCGGGAGCGAAACTTTCCGTGGGGGCTCTTACGCCAAAAGACCGCATCGACGCAAAATTCGCTCTCAAGGCCGGTGTGGACTACTTGGCACTTTCTTTTGTCCGTTGCCCAGAAGACATTGAAGCCTTGCGCGAATTGATCACAGAAGAAGGGGCAACGACCCCCATCATTGCCAAGATCGAAAAACCAGAAGCTTTGGAAAGGATTGGAGAAATCGTTGATTGTGCCGATGGCTTGATGGTGGCGCGGGGCGATTTGGGGGTGGAACTGCCGTTGGAAAAGGTGCCTATTGTCCAAAGGGATTTGGTTCTTCGGGCCAGGGCCCAGTCCAAACCGGTGATTGTTGCGACCCAAATGCTTGAGTCCATGATCCAAAACCCCCGCCCAACCCGGGCGGAGGTTTCCGACGCCACCACAGCAGTGATTATGGGAACCGATGCGGTAATGCTAAGTGCGGAAACGGCGGTTGGTCTTTATCCCGTTCAGGCGGTCGATATGCTTCATCGGATATCCATTGAAGCGGAACGCTGGCAAGAATCCCTGCCCCAATCGCCCGACCCTTTATTACACGGAGGGCAAAAATCGGTATTACGCTTGGCGGTGGCCCGGGCAACCATGCAGCTTGCCCGAGATTTGAATGTAGGGGCGGTTGTCGTTCGCTCTCTGGGAGGTAGGTCGGCTGGAGTCGTTTCGTCCACCAGACCCTTGGCCCCTATTATCGCCTTAACAACAAGCCCGGAAACGGTAAGGCGGCTGAGGCTACACCGGGGTGTAATCCCTTGCCTTGTTACTCAAGAGGAGTTTAATCAACCCCGCCCCGTGGCACGAGAACTTGCCCGGCGATTGGGATTGGTTAAAACCGGGGAATATCTACTTTTGCTAGCGGGATTTGGCCGCGAGGAGCCAACTCTTACTGCCCTTCCGGTATAGGATTTTATGGATGAAGATGATCTCCATTGTGGTTAAACCCTTTTTGGCGGAGTCGGTTATTCGGATTATCGAGGAGGCGGGGCTTGATTCTTGGTTTGTACGCGAAGCTAAAGGATATGGCCGCCAAAAAGGCTATCTCGACAGGTATTTGGGAGGCGAATATTCCATGGCTTTTCTACCCAAAGTCGAAATCCTAGCCCTGATTCCAGCCGAAGGCTTTGATACTCTTGCCGAAAAAATCGTCATAGCCGCCAGAACGGGACGCATCGGTGATGGCAAAGTTTTTGTTATGACAGTTCCCGATTTACTTGCGACAGGGTTTTAAGCTGTTCCGGTTCCATCACAGAGATTTTGCCCTTGTCCAGATGCCAAACACTGTGGGCTAAATGCGAAACGGAAACGAGATCGTGGCTCACCAAAAGCACGGTAACTCCCGTTTTTTGGTTGATTTTGGCGATAAGTTGATAAAACCGCTCCACATCCTGATAGTCGATGCCGGCAGCAGGCTCATCTAGCAGCAACAGTTCCGGGTGGGGTTCCATGGCCAACGCCAACAATACCCTCTGTAGTTCACCACCGGAGAGTTTTTCCACGGGTCGATCAAGCAAGGATTCGGCGGCACCAACCCCAATCAAAATGTCGCCCATTCGTTTCCGTATAGCCTGACCCAACCCAAAAAACAAGGGTCGCTTTTGCAAGGCTAATCCGAGAAAGTCGGCCACGGTCAATGGCAGGTGCGCCTCATTTCGGAGCTTTTGGGGCACATAACCCACCTGAGAAGGGACGGGGCGACTGTGATCGTGACCACAATGGTAGCGAATCGTTCCCTGATGCTGTATTTCCCCCAAAAGCACTCGCAATAGCGTTGATTTACCCGCTCCGTTAAGGCCGACAAGGGCGGTAATTTTCCCCGCCTCAAGTTCCGCATCCAAACCGTGGAGGATACAGTGCCCACCCAGTGCGACATGAACGCCTCGCATCGTCAATAGCGGGTGACAGTTAGCGTGGCGGGAAACCGGAAGGGACACTAAAATGGGACTTGTTGTAGGTCCTAACGGGTTAAACCTGGCTGATTTTTCTATCAAGGAAGCCCCTCCACCAATCGGTCGAGGTTATTGCCCATAATCCGCACATACCACTTGGCATCAGGGCCGGATGGGTCTTCGCAGGTCTCCATGGGATCTATTTCAATAAGCCTAGCATCAAGCCCTGATTTTTTCAATTCGCTAAGGAGCCACTGGGCGGCGGTCGTTTTGGGATATTGGGGCTCCACTATAATGGTTTTGATCCCCACTTTTTTACACCGCTCGACTAATTTTGACAATCTAGGCGAGCTGGGTTCATCCCCCGGCCCCGCTTGAATCACATCCACCACTTTGATTCCATAACTTTGGGCGAAATAGGCCATGGACTCGTGCATGGTAATCACCTTGCGATCGGTTTTTCCCTTAAGCCTTTCCGGCATGGTTTTCTTTAGCGCCATTATCTCTTGAACCAATATTTCCGCCCGGTCTTTGAACCCTTGCGCATTGGCCGGATCCATTTCGGCCAACTCCTTGGCAATCTCTCGAATGCAATAGGCGGACTGGGGAACACCGAGCCAATAATGCGGGTCTTTTTCACCATGGTGGAGGTCGTGCCCGGGATGCGCCGCCTCCGCCTCATCATGATTATGCGGAGACTCCAACACCAAATCCTCGGGCAAATATTGGCCCAAGTTGAGTGTACGCATGTTTGGACCACCATGCCCCTTGGCAAGCTTTCCCGCAAAATGATCATCTAAGGTCAACCCATTCATCAAAAATAGGTCGGTTCGCCGAAGGAGTTGGCCATCTTTAATTTGAAATTGGTGGTGGTGGGGTCCGTTGGTGGTGCAAAGGGTTTTAACCGAGCCTTTGTCCCCTAAAATGCTCCTTGCCCAACTCGCCAAAGGGGGAAAACTGGCCACAATGCGAGGCGAGGAGGTCTCCGCCCCCCATGGGTCGGGGGCACTAGAACAACCGACTAGCGCAAAAAGGCCAATGCAAAACCCTAACCAGAAAAGCCTCATCACAAATCTCCGCTTTTAGGGGTTCTCACGGACAAGGAGCGATTTCTCAATCCTTTGGCCATCCAACTCCGCCGTAACCCTATAAACAGTCTCGCGACCCTTTTTACTATTCTCCGCAGTTTTGGCTTGGGGATCAACAGGCATAAGGCCAGGATTTGGAACAACCCAATAAATCGACTGAAATCCTTCTGCTTTACTACCCAAAAGACTGGTCATCGTCTTCCCGGTTGGGTCCACAATGGTAATTTGGGGCAGACCCTTGGCCCCTTTGGGAACATAAAGACCCAATTCCACCCCAGCCTTGGGATTTGTGCCAATAAAATCCAGACCAGGTCTGATTTTTGTTGGCCTTTGCAAAGGACCCCGATCAAAATCCAAAATGTTCAACAACGAAAACGCCTTGGGCAAACCGAACTTTTGAACATGGGTTGCAAACGAAAGGTCCAAAATCCAGACACCCCGACCATGGGTTCCAACAACCAGTTCTCCTGTTTTTTTGGAGACCACCAAACCATGCACGGGAACCGTAGGGAGGGAGTCCATTTTAAAAAACGATTCGCCCGCGTTTACGCTGCACCAAAGGCCGTTTTCTGTGCCAACAAACCAAAATCCAGGACATGTAGGATATTCAAGAACCACATGAACAAACCCAGATCTTTCCCCTTCGGTAGACAACTTGGAAGAAAGATCCGTCCACGATTTTCCAGCATCAAAGGTTTGAAAAAGGTAAGGGTGATCATTCCCCACCCGGTGACGGTCAACGCCCACCAATGCCGATCCTTTGCCTTTGGCCAAAGGACAAATGGCCCGAATCCAACCGGGGGAAACCAAAGGGAGGCGGTTTCCCACTTCGGACCAGTTTTTCCCCAAATCGTGGGTAACATGGAGCAAACCATCATCCGACCCCGCCCAAAGGCAACGGGGATCGATAACATCCTCCGCCAAAACGCTTAGGTTATTCCCCGATTGGGCATCGGGCCCCGGAACCCCGCGGGTGAGGTCGGGACTGATTTGCTTCCAATTTGCACCCTTTGCTTCGGACCGAAAAACATGATTGGCACCAAAATAGATCGCATTTGGAGTATGCCTTGACATAATTAGCGGGGCATTCCACTCAAACCGCAGGGCGGACTCCATTTCCGAAGGCCTTGGCCGAATATCGATACTCAAGCCCGCCCGAAAGTCGTGGCGCCGTAATCCTCCATTTTGCGACTCTAGGTAGGCGATATGCGCCGTAAACGGATCCTGCTTTGCCTGGAACCCATCCGCGCCAAATAGCCGACTCCAATCCGAAGCCAAGATCCCTTCGGGGCGGTTGGTCCGGGAAGAACCGATCCAAGTTCCATTATCCTGAAGTCCACCCATCACTCGATACGGGGTCCGATCATCAATATCCACCGCATAAAACTGGGACAGAACCATGTTGTTATGATGGACCCAACTTCTGCCACGGTCTTTGGAGGAATAAAG
>SIAL01000212.1 GCA_009691815.1 Gemmataceae bacterium
GTAGAGGGGTGAAGCCTTCCCGGGCCAGAACGCCTGCCGGGAAGAGTGATGTCGATCACACCGTTGGCCAAGTCGGTTTCAAGAGCGTTGTCTTTAAGAACAAGAAGGGCTGCATCGAGGGCGGATTGGAGCTGTTCTTTTACCGCATTGGCCTTTTGACCATATTCGCGCCGCTCCGCCGGGGGGATTTCCGCGATGTGTTTGAGGGCTTGGGAGATTTCGCCGGTTTTGCCAAACCATCGGTTTTGCCAGGTACGCAAAGAAGCTTCGTCTTGTGCAAGACGAAGCTCTTCGGTTCCCTGACTCAGGAGTGTGTCCAGGGAGTTAGCCATGAGGTTTGGTGGGCTATTTCTGGGCCACGAGGTGGGGCTTGACCATCTCAACGATCTGGGTAAAAGACTCGGGATCGTGAATCGCGATCTCGGAGAGACTCTTCCTATCGAGGATGATGGAGGCCTTTTGCAAACCGAAAATGAATTCGCTGTAGCGGAGGCCCCGCAAACGGCAAGCGGCACTAACCCGTACAATCCAAAGGCGGCGGAAGTCGCGCTTTTTGGCCTTACGGTCCCGGTAGGAATAGGCTCGGGCACGCACAATAGCCATGGCCGACTGGCGATAGAGGTTACCGCGACCGGCGCGAAATCCCTTGGTCAGTTTGCGAAGGCGCTTGCGTCCACGCAGAACGGTCTTACCGCTGCGAGCTCTGGTCATGTCAATTCACTCCAAAATAAAATCGTGATCGGATAGGAAAGTCCAGCTGAGGGGGCAAGGCTTATTTGCCACCCATAGCCAAAACATACTTGAGGGCAATTTTATGGTTCGTTACCACGCCCTTGCGCAGCTGACGCTTGCGCTTTTTGCTCTTATGGCTGTTAAGATGCTTCTTGCCGGCACAGGAGCGCTTTAGCAACCCCGTCGCCGTTACGCGAAACCGCTTGACCGAGGCCTTGTGTGTCTTCTTCTTGACCTTAGCAACCTTCATAGGCATGATTCACTCCCCCCATGGCTCATTCAACCAGATGGCCGATATGGCTTTCCGTCGAACGGGCACCCGGGAGCCTTGTTCTAAAACCCGGGGAAAAACCCAAACGCCCCAGAACAAGTCCGGGGACGAAAAAGAGATCTTACCACATTCATCGGATTTTGGCGAGGGAGAATTCCACAACCTACCCGGCAAATCCAACTCTTGTGGACTACTTGCTGACCCGACCAGCATATTCGCCGGTTCGTGTATCGATGGTTATTTGTTCACCTATGGCGATGAAAGGTGGAACGGAAACCACCAATCCGGTTTCGCAGGTTGCGGGTTTGTTTTGTGCCGCCGCCGTAGCCCCCTTTAGCGCAGGTTCCGTTTCGGTTACCTTCAGATTTACGGTTGGAGGCAATTCCAGACTGATCGGCTTTTCATCGTAAAAAACCACATGACAGGGGTCGTTTTCTTTGATGTATTGGATCAAATCCCCTACCCAATCCTTGTTGAGGGGAATGACATCAAATGTTTCCATGTCTGAAAACATAAAATCATCGCCCTCACGGTAGAGGTATTGCATCTCCCTTTTGTCAAGAAAGGCAAGCTCAACTTTGTTATCGGGGCGTTCCCGGCTCATGGTGACGGCGCCCGTCTTAAGGTTTTTCAGCTTGAGCTGAAGCATAGCGCGCCAGTTGCCAGGGGTGTTCAGGTTACGGTCGACGACCGTAAAGAGTTGTCCGTCGGAACCGACGATGACATTGCCCTTTCGAACCTGGCTATATTCAATGGAGGCCACTTTAAAGTCCCGTTTTTTGGTGCTTGGATCGAAAAAGGAAAGCGGAGCTGACCAGAAGGCGGCCCCGCATTAAACCTTATCTTAAAGGAAAAATCGACCCAAAGCAAAGAGATTTATGGCAAGTTGTTCTTGACACGGGCCCAAAAATTCCCCAAACTGAGGATTATGTGGGGCCATGGGTGCCCCCAAATGGATGCCGTTAAGTCGTCTCCGCGAATCCTCCAATACAAAAAGCCTATTTTTTTACAGGCGATCGATTTGGTGGGTATTTCACTCAGAAGTTTAGCAACGCGGGACACACAGGGGTTTTAGCATTGGCTGATCCAGCCTTAAGCGAAGTTTTGTCTTCTCCGATCCGGATTTTGCACGAACCAACGGTTCATATCGTTGGTCGTCAGGTCTGTGACACGGGTGAAATCGACCAATTTTTGGCCGATCATGGCGTTTCTTGGCAAAGTGACACCACCGTTGCCGGGGAATATCTCTCCGAAATGGCCGGCCGTGTTTGTTACATGAGCTTTGCCAAGCCCAGACCGGGCGGCAACCACGCCTATTTGGAACATATCCTAGAAGTCGGGCACGGCTCGGTCCTCGAACATGCCACTTGGAACCTTTTGGTGACCGGCGTCAGCCGCTCCCTGACCCATGAACTGATCCGCCACCGGGCCGGGTTTGGCTATAGCCAGCTGAGCCAACGCTATGTAGATGAATCGGTCGCCGAATATATTGAACCCGCCATTATTGCCGCCGACCCTACACTTCACGCAATTTGGCTCAAAACCATTCGATCCGCCCACGCCGGGTATTGCGAGCTAGTTGACAGCCTCACCGCCAAATTGGCGGATGAAACCGATAAAACCCTTCGGCGTAAGCGGGCAAGACAAGCCGCCCGAAGCGTTCTTCCAAACGCCACCGAAACCAAAGTTTTCATAACGGCAAACGCGAGAGCGCTTCGCCATTTCATCGAAATGCGTGGCAGTCGCCACGCTGAGGACGAAATCCGCCTTTTGGCGGTGGCTCTTTTGCGTCGTATGCAAAAAGAGTCTCCCAACCTGTTCGGGGACTATGAGTTGGTCCCTTTGTCTGATGGAACCTTTGAGGCTACAACGCCTTACCGCAAAGTATGACACAAAGCATGACGCAATCACAAAAACAACCGAGGCGGCGTCGCCCGGCGACGAAGTTAGAAACCAGTGGCTATTTCGAGGGCTCCGAAGGGGTCCCCGGGGAATCCGCTACCCTTAGTCCTGAAGTCGGCACAGATTTGGGCCAAAACATGACCAACCATTCGGGTTCTGAAGATCAACTATCGCCTCAGGGTGGCCGGGGAGTCCCACAGGATGACCTATCCGACATTACCTTTGTCAGGCCGGCCCGCAAATCCTCCGCCAAAGCCAATGCGGCTACCTCGGATACGGAAGAACCGGTTGCAAAAGAAAAAGTAGCCTTTATTCCTTCCAGCCCACCAATGGAATCCGCTCCTGAACGCCCTTCAGGGGTCGATGTAGGTTCGGAACCTGCTGAAAATCAGGAACCCCCTGTTGATCAACCCAAACCATCCCGAAGCCCTCGAAAAAGTGGATCTCGAACCGGTAGACGGAACATCGCAAAGGATGAATGCTTTGCCCCCGGTTTGGAACCTCAAACCAAAGAGACGGAGGTGCAAGTTCCCACCGATCTAGGCGAACCTACACCTCAGGTTATTGCAAACAACGAACCCAATACCGATTTTGACACCACCGACGAATCTCCCGCACCTTCAGGGAATGGTGGCTCCCAGCAACCTAGTCCAGGTGGTGGCTATCCGCAACAAGGCTACCCCCCGCAAGGGTATCCGCAAGGCGGCTACCCCCACCAAGGCTACCCGCAACAAGGGTATCCGCAACAAGGGTATCCGCAACAAGGCTACCCGCAACAAGGCTACCCCCACCAAGGGTATCCCCAACAAGGCTACCCCCAACAGAATTTTCCTCAGCAAGAGTACCCACCCCAAGGCTATCAACAGGGCTATCAACAGGGATATCCCCAACAGGGTGGCCAACGCCAACAAGGATACCCACAAGGTCCTCAGGGCGGATATCCGCAAGGCGCGAACATGGGCCGTGGCCCCGGGAACAACCGGGGGCGAAACTCTGGCCAAAATTTCCGTCAACCCCGAACTCCGGTTGGTCGAAATTTCCAAGGAAATATGCCCCGACAAACGGGAGGCACCTTTGATTCCTATGGCAACCAAACCTTTCCTCAACAGGGGGGATACCAAAACGCTCCCCAAGATTACGACATTTATGGTCCCCAAGGCCCGGGCTACGGCCAACCTAGAAACCGCTCAAGGCAAAACCCTCAAGGGGGAGGCCAACAGGGTCAGCCAAACCCTTATTCCGACAATTTCGGCCAACCCGGATTGGGTTTCCATCAGGACCCCACTTTTCAAGAAGGGTACCAAGATCCCCAAGATTCCGCCCCTATCACTCTTCCGGAAGAAAATCTTGTTCCGGGGTCTACTTTACCCGTTCCCACCGACCTTTTGGCCGTTTCCGGGATCCTGGAAATCCATCCCTCCAAAGGCCACGGGTTTCTACGAAACGGCGCCTACAATCTTGCCTCACACCCGACCGACATCTTTGTCCCTCCCCACCTGATCCAACGCTTTGGATTGCGGGAAGGACTCAAACTTGGCGGTTATTGCGATCCCCGCAATTTGCCCGGTCAGGGGCCAAGACTCCTACGAATCGACACGGTCGAGGATGAGCCTTTAAACGCATATAATCCTCGCGATTTTGATTCCCTCACCCCGATTGATCCTTTCGAAAGAATCAAACTCGAAACAGGACGGGAGCCCGCCACCACCCGGGTAATGGATCTGCTTACACCGATTGGCCGGGGCCAACGCGGCCTGATTGTGGCGCCTCCCAGAACCGGCAAAACAGTCATGCTTCAGCACATTGCCCAAGCGATCTCCGTCAACCATCCCGACATGCACCTCATCGTTCTGCTCATTGATGAGCGGCCCGAGGAAGTAACCGAGATGAAGCGGACCGTCCGGGGGGATGTGCTTGCCTCAAGCTCCGACAAAGATGCGACCCAACATGTTCGGTTGGCGGAATTGGTCCTCAACCGGGCTAGGCGCCTTGCCGAATTGGGCAAACCGGTTTTCATTCTGCTTGACAGCCTCACCCGTTTGGCGCGTGCCTACAACAAAGCGTCTAACAGCGGTCGAACCCTTACCGGTGGCGTCGATTCCAAAGCTCTTGATGTTCCTAAAAAACTTTTCGGCTGCGCTAGGGCCTTCGAAGAGGGTGGATCGATTACCGTTATGGGAACCGTTCTCGTCGAAACCGGGTCGCGCATGGATGATGTGATCTTTCAAGAGCTCAAGGGCACCGGCAACATGGAGCTGGTCCTTGATCGGAAATTGGCGGATCGGCGCATCTACCCGGCCATCGATATTGCGCAATCCGGCACCCGCAAGGAAGAAAAACTCTTGGGCGAACAGACCCCAAGGATTGCGACTCTTAGGCGTGTTCTTGTCGACCAAGCCCCTGCCGAGGGTATGGACCGACTCATCAAAAAACTTCTTGAAACCAACACCAATGATGAATTCTTGGACAAGATGATCGTAAAGAAAAAGTAACTCGCCAACGGCCGGTTTATTCGGGGGCTACTCGATAAGGGGGGAAGGCCTCAATAAGGCCAATTCCTATATTTTGGAGGCGACCCCATGTCTTGCTATGTGCCTTTAGGACTGGCTTCTGTCCTGTTATCGGCGTTGGCTGGCCTTTCCCTGAATGCCTGCTTGGCACTTGGTAGAAACGGTGTGCCAGTGGGCATTGGCGAGGAAACGGCGATTCTCATTTGGGATGCGGAAACCAAAACCGAACACTTCATCCGCCGGGCCAAGTTCGTTACCGAATCGAAGAACCTCGGTTTTCTCGTTCCCACTCCCACCAAGCCCGACCTGGTGGATGTCGGAGACGCCGCATTCCATGAACTTTATCGGTTCACCACTCCTCCCCCTCCGGTCCCGCCGGACAGAAGCACGGATGCCGGGGGCAAGCCTCCGAAAAGTAACCGCGTTCTCGAATCTGTAAGAGTCCTAGAACAAAAAAAAGTGGGTGATTACGACGCCACCATCCTTGCGGCCGATGATGCCAAATCTCTGACCGAATGGCTCAAGAAAAACGACTACCCATCGAGCCCAGAAATCGCGGACTGGCTCACGCCCTACTTGAAAGACAAATGGATCCTAACGGCCTACAAGATTTCGACCCAAGCCAAAGGAGTTCCCGACGCCTCGGGATTTCATGGCTCAACGATCCGCATGAGTTTTAAGGCAGACAAGCCTTTTTACCCGTATCGTGAACCCAAAAATGCCGGGGAGAGCGCCCCGTCAAACCGCCTGCTCCGGGTCTATTTTCTTTCGCAAGAACCCCATGACGCGACTCTTGTGGACGCAAGGTGGACCCAAGCGATCCCCTTTGCCGGTCGCCTCACTGCCATGGTCGAGGAAGCTCTGTTGCGACAACTCAAACTACCCGCCCGTTTGCATTCAAATCCACTCTTTTTAACAGAGTTTGAGGATACAACGCGGATCCGGTCCACCG
>SIAL01000213.1 GCA_009691815.1 Gemmataceae bacterium
GGCCGTGTCAATGGCTTGAAACTCCCCCCCTGATTCCGTGCCCTTTGGGTCGAAGGTGTCTATGTGGCTTGGCCCGCCATCCATATAGAGCAGAATGCACGATTTGCGTTTGGGTGCCGGGGTGGGTGCCGAGGCGGCGGCCCTAGCGAGGACTGGCATCCAACCCGAAAGCGACGCACCCAAGGCCCCGGAAGTGGCCAAGCGCAGAGCGTCACGGCGAGAGAAGCCAGAGTGAAGCAATGAATTCAACATGACAGGACTCCTTGAAGATCGACTTTGTCCTTGGTGAGATCGTAGCGGTTTTCCTTAGTGGTTCAGGGCAAATTCGCTGGTGTTTAGCAGCACCCAGCAGATGTCGGCATAGGCTTGGCGCTTTTCTTGGGGCTTTTCGGATTTGAGAATGACATCCTTCATTTTACTGGTTTCTTCGGGGGTCGGTTTGCGCCCGAGGATGGCCAGAAACAGGGTGTCAATGTTGGCATGGGGAGTTGCTCGTGGATCGAGGTTGCGCAATATGGCGGGGTTGTTGAGCTGGGGCGAATTCATGAGCCTGAGCACTTGAGGGATGCCGGCTTGGTAGTCGGTCAAGTCGGCACCATCGTCACCCCGAAAGAAGGCCAAGAATTGGTTGCGCTGGCCGGAACCGGGGCGTCCGGGGATTTTGGCGGCTTTCTTATCGGCTTTCTTATCGGCTTTGGCCAATTCCGGACTGGCCCCCTGAGCGCTAAACAGTTCGCTTAAAGAATCAAACATTTGCTCCGGGCTAAGGACTTTTACCGGCATTCTGGCGAGATAGTGGGCGGAAACTTTTTCGTTGCCCTGGTGGGGCTTGCTGGTCCGCTGGTAGGCATCCGAAAGGCAGATGGACTTGATGAGGTGGTGGAGGTTGTAATGGTTCGCCTTAAACTGGGAAGCCAAATCCTCAAACAACTCGGCATGGGAGGCGGGGTTCCCCTCTTGGATGTCGTCCACCGGATGCACCAGTCCCCGGCCAAACATCTGGGCCCAAACGCGGTTGACGGCTGCTTTGGCAAAGAAGGGGTTTTTGTCGGCCGTAATCCACTTGGCGAAAACGGGTCGATAGGGTTCCTTGGTCGTCAAAGTGGGCTGCTCCCCGGCGGGAAATTTGGGTGGTAGCTTTTTGGTTGATTCCGGAAGGGCCTTTTTGTTCGGGGGCTGGTTGTTTTCCGTCACCATGGGGGTTTTCATGTCTTTGTTGTTGCGGGGAGGTTGCGCCTTGACCTTCATAAAGAACGCTGCTGTGTGCCAATAGTCGGCCTGTTTCCATTGGGGATTGAAGGGATGATTGTGGCACTGGGCGCATTGCAGCTGGACACCCAAAAACAGTTTGCAGACGGAATCGGTTAACCGATCCACCGGGTTGTTGGCCAAGAAATAGGTGGTGGCACCATTTTCATCCTGAGGGCCGGTGGCGGTGAGGATCTCGCGGGTCACCTGATCCCAAGGTCGGTTTTCTTCAAACGCCTTTTCCAGCCATTTCACTAGGGGTTCGGGGTTGAGGCGGCGGTTTTCGCTGGTGATGGGTATCATCAAGCTCTGCCACAGGTCGGCTTGGTGTCGGGCATAGTCCTTGGAAGCAAGGATGGTTTCGACAAGTTTTTCGCGTTTTTTGGGATTTTTGTCCTCTAAGAAGCCATGAGCCTCTTGGGCGGTGGGAATCTTGCCGGCCAAATCGAGATAAACTCGGCGGCAAAACTCAGCATCTGGGCATTTGGGGCTGCTTGCTATGTTGTCTTGGGAAAGAAGGGCACCCACATGGCCGTCGATTCGTTGGGCAATCTGCTCGGCAGAAAGGGCGGTTCCAACCCCAATGGGCTTTGGGGCCTTGATGATAAAGACCGCCTTTTTCACAGTCTTTTCCACCTTGGGCGGGGCGTCCGCAGCCAAGCCGAGGGAAACAGTTCCCACTAGGCCGGTAATACAAAGTGCCCGAAGGAAGGAGTGACACCAGAAGGAAAGAGGGGAAGTCATGGCAATGACCTCTAAAAGTTTCAAAAAGGGTATGTTCCTAACCTATTCAACCCCAGATTGTGGCAAGGGTTTCGGTCCGATTTATCATTTTTAGGAAAGTTCTATGTCCTTAGGGACAGTATGGGGCAAAATAGGCAAAGTCTGGCGGTAGTATCCTTATCCGGTATCCTGACTGTTTGGGTTTTTTTGGCCCAGCACCGTATCCCTTCTCCGGGTGGGGCGTATTCGGATCCAAACACCAAAGGTTTGAGGCGTTCATGGGCTTTTTCTCCGGTACTATCAGCTATTCCCGTTTTCGCATACCCGGTTACCGACCCGGCGATTTTAGTGAGGAATTTCTCGAAAGATTGGCTAACATGGGCATGGGTAGCCAAAAGGTAGCCACCAAGGACGGCGTGAACATCGGCTGGATCGCCGGGGACCACATCCTCGACAAGAACTTCCAGCTGGAAAAAAACATCATCAACGAAACCCTAAGCTTTGCCTTGCGGGTGGATGTCAATCGCCTTCCGCCGGACCTCCTTCGGGCCTATACGGCGGAGGAGCTGGATGCCTTGGCCCTTGCCAATCCCAGTGGTCGCCCCTCCAAGCGCCAACGCAAAGAGGCAAAAGAAGCGGCCCAGGACCGGCTTGAAGGCGAAGCCAAGGACGGGCGCTTTCTCAAGCGCAAAATGATCCCGGTGTTGTGGGATGGGTCGTCAGGCGAGGTCTTCTTTGGCAGTTCGTCGGTGGCCATGATCGATCGTTTTGTCGATCAGTTTGAAGCGACATTTGGCAAAAAAGTGGTTCCGGTTACCGCCGGGAGCTTGGCGTTTCAGCTTGCCGAAACGGCTGGGATGCCTCGTGGGGTGGAAGACGCCGAACCCTCCGCTTTTTTGCCGGGAAAGTCCCCCGGCGAAGTAAGTTGGATGCCCGATGGGGAGTGCCGCGACTTCATGGGGAATGAGTTCCTTGTGTGGCTTTGGTACCAACTCGATGGCGGCTCGGACGAGATCAAGCTGTCGGATGGAACCAGCGCGGCACTCTTGTTGACCAAGTCGATGAACCTCGAATGTCCAAGGGGTCAGACCGGTCGTCAAAGCGTTCACAGCGAGGGGCCGGCCCGGATGCCCGAAGCGTTTCGCGCCCTTTTGGAGGGAAAATGGCCGCGCAAGGTCGGCATGATAGTTGTCCGCCACCAGCAGCAGTACGAGTTCAATTTTAGCGCCGAAACGATGTCGATCGGTAGCCTCAAGCTGCCGGCCACCGAAGAGTCTGAAGAGCGGGCCCGTCTTGACGAACGGGTCAATCAGCTTCGCGCCTATCTGGAGACGATGGATCTTCTGTACGAGGCGTTCATCTCCCGTCGGATCGTGGCAACGCAATGGAAAAAAGATCTTGGCAAAATGCAAAAGTGGGTTGCCCGCCAAGGGGAAGAAGAAAAAGCGGAATCGGGCAAGGGCAAAGGCTAGTCTTTGTGAACCCATCCAAAGATGGTCCAAGGGGTTTTCGTCAATGAGGGTCCTCGGTGTTATTCCCCGTGGCCCTTTGCGGGGGAATCGAATTCACGACGCAGTTTGAAATCTTCTTTTGGCCTCCGACCAGTCGATATGCCCCATGAACTTTTCGATGTAATCCGCCTTTTTATTTTGATAGTCGATGTAAAAGGCGTGTTCGTAAACATCAATCACAACAAGAGGCATTGCCAACCAGAGCGGGCCAATGGCGTGTTCGTCACTCAAAACATTGTAGAGCTTGCCATTGACCGGATGCCGCACAAGCATGGCCCACCCCGCGGCGGCCTTGGCACTGGCGATGAAATCCGCCCGCCATTTGTTTAGGGAACCAAAGCGGTTTTCGATGGCTTTCTTGAGTTCTTCCTTGGGCTCGGAACCGGTCAAAGCCAAACCGTCGAAATACATTTCGTGAAGAAGGACGCTGTTGCCTCGACTGGATTTTTGCCGTTGCATGGTTTCAAAGGCCATGGGATCAAGAGTAGTTCCCTTTTGAAACCTATCTTCAAAAAGAGTGTCGATGGCCACAAAGGTTTTGAGTGCTCCGCCGTAGTGGGCGGTGTGATGCGGAGCGATCTGTTGGGCGCTGAGAAACCCGGGAATCTCTTTGAACTTGAGGGGTTTCATTTGACCTGTGGACAGGCCGCTTTTGGAAAAATCGGCCCTTTCCGTTTCGGCACCTTCCGCCATTCCGGGTAGCAAAAGGGAGCCGGTGGCCGCGCCTGAGGAAGCGAAGAAGAAATTTCGGCGGCTGAGATCTTTCATCATTCAGACTCCCTGTAGGGGCAAAAGGTTTCCAAGGATTGGATTAGGGAAAGCGGGCGAGTGGTCACCGGATTTAGTTAGACTTTTTCTGGCCCAGTTGGTTTTTACTCCGCCGGGTTCTGAAATCCCCTTGTGTCACTTGGAATCCCTGCCAAGATCCTGCATAATTTCCGCATGAACAATCTCCTCCTTGCCACTGTATTTCTTTTCAGTCATGCGGACCCAGTCCGGCCCAACTTAGTTCTGATCCATGTCGATGACCTTCGCCACGACACGCTGGGCTACCTCGGCAATTCCACGGTCCAAACGCCCCATCTGGATAAACTGGCTCGTCGGGCCACTTCCTTCACCAATTCGTTTGTGACCACCTCGATTTGTGGTGTGAGTCGGGCCACCCTTTTAACGGGACAATGGCAAAGGCACCACAAATGCGCCGGGTTTGGCCAAAACCTCAGCGACGAACAATGGAAGAGTAGCTATCCCGAGTTGTTGCGCCAAGCGGGTTACCGGACGGGGTTCATAGGCAAGATCGGCATTGCCGACAAACCGAATCAAAAGGCGATGTGGGAAAAGCGCTGGGATTTTTATCGGGGCCTTCCGGGACAAGCAGGGGATCAATTCATTGACCAAGACGATCCGAAAAAGCGCCACAAGACCCAAATCTTTGGCGATCAGGCCCTTGAGTTTGTATCGGTCAAGGAATCCAAGCCATTTGCCCTTCAGATTAGTTTTAATGCCGTTCATGCAAGGGACGGCAAGCCCCGTGAATTTACCCCCGATCCCCGGGATGAAGATCTATACAAAGCCACCGCTATGCCTGTTCCCCCCTTGGCAAACGAAGAAGCCTTTGGCCTGTTGCCCCCTTTTGTGCAAGAGTCCGAGGCCAGGAGGCGTTGGAAAGCCCGTTATTCCAACCCCGAACTCCATCAGGCCACACTCAGAGACTACTACCGGTTGATCACCGGGGTGGACCGAGAGGTGGGCCGCATCCTTGAGGAATTGCAAAAGCTTGATCTGGCGAAAAACACGGTGATTGTATTCACTTCGGACAATGGATTCGCACTTGGCGATCGGGGTTTGGCGGACAAGTGGTTTATGTACGAAGAGTCCATGCGGGTGCCTCTGTTGATCGCGGATTTGCGGGACCGGGACCCGAGTCGGTGCCGGGTGGAGTCGATCGTATTAAATGCCGATATTGCTCCCACCCTGCTTGACCTTGCTTTGGTCAAGGCACCTTCGGACATGCAAGGCCGAAGCCTAGTGCCTTTCTTAAGGCGCTATATTCCCATGGAATGGCGGTATGGGTTTTTCTATGAACACCATGCCGGGCCAAAAAACATCCCACCCAGCGAAGGTATCCGATCTGAACGATATAAGTACATCCGGTGGCTGGAGCCCACCCCAGCAGGGATTAAAGAAGGCCACGCGAGGTTGGAACAACTTTTTGATTTGGAAAATGATCCACTCGAGAAAAAAGATCTTTTCAAAGACCCGAAAATGGCTCAAATTGTGGACCAAAGCCGCAAGGTGTGGCAAAGCTTGCGCAAGGAACTGGAATAGAAAAATAGGGATCTCCTACCCCGAGTAATAATCTCCCTTAGCCGGTTAAAATGTCCCTTTGGTCAACAACTAGGCTAGCGCAGGCGGAAGCCCAATGATTCTAAACCTTAACCTGATTCAGAATCG
This sequence comes from Gemmataceae bacterium, assembly GCA_009691815.1. GTDB lineage: Bacteria > Planctomycetota > Planctomycetia > Gemmatales > Gemmataceae > SYLG01. The sequence continues at coordinate 5,937 of SIAL01000213.1, forward strand.
GAAACAAATCCTAAACCGCCAGCCCGCAAACAAGAATCTTGGGGTTTCGGCTTACTCTGGAATGTCGGTTTACGGGGCGGTTGACACATAGTAGTAGTCCACAAAACCGATCATCATCTCTTCCCAGGTCATGTTGCCCCATCGGACTTCTTTTTTCGGGTCGGGGTTGGCCGGGTTGTTTTTGGAATTGTCAAAGTGGGCGGTGCATTCGACGGAATATCCAGCGGGAACTTGAAGATATTGGCCCAGATTGTAACTTTCCTGCCAGTTGAAATCATAGTGCGGAACGCGCAAAAGGTTGGTTCTGACTTTCTCGGGAGTTAGCAGGTCCATGGTGAAATCCTTGCCCCTTATGTGCATATGGGGCGAATAGGAGAGGATCACGGCGGGTTTATC
>SIAL01000214.1 GCA_009691815.1 Gemmataceae bacterium
CTCCTTTCTTCTTGCTGAATCAACCAAGCCTACTGACGCACCAGAATACACGGAATACACGGCAGGAAAAATAAGGCAATATAGATGATAATTTCCATGGCAAATAAACTTGTTCATAAAAAAGGTTAAGGGCAATCATCCGCGCCTTGCAGTACCCGGCCTTGGGAAACCGTAAATCCAAAAGTCGCGGCCTAGCGGCACAGGCCGTGTTGCCATCGAGAATCTTCAAAAGAATAAGCTTGACCTTGGTCACCGGATCGTCATCCTGCCGTTGCCCCGATTCTCTTGCTTTGCCAGATGTCACAAACTGCCCAAGATCAATGCCGGGACCGACTGAAATCGACCTCCTATCGACACGGGTAGACAGCTATCGACATCCTATTGACACCCAAACGACACCCTTTCGACATCCAAAAACCCTCGTTTTGTCCCCAGCCGCCAATCGCCAAAAACCGTCCTAGGATCGACCGCCTATCGACAGGGGTAGACATGAGTAGACAGCTATCGACATGAGTAGACAGGTCGAAAACAGAGGTTTTGAAGGGCTCGGGCCGACAAGGCGGCGCCACCTTCCGCCCAGATCCAGCCAACAATTTATGAAAGATTATGAGCCATCCGTGGCCCCCTGTGGGAATGGGTTTTGGGGAGAACCACATCACGACAGGAGGCAAGTTTCGCCTCATGACCTATTCGCAAAGCATTACAAAATCATAGGTTATGGCTTAGGTTGATGCCAATGCTCGTAGACCCTTTACGGACTACATCCCCAGTACTTGTTTCATCTGGATGGCGATTTCCTTGAGGCGTTTTTCATCTCCGCCCCTGACTTCCGAGGTGGCAAATTCGCCCTTATACCCCACCTCAACTAGGGCTTTTAGAACCGCGGGCCAATTTTCGTCACCTTGCCCGATCTCGCACCACTGTTTGGTTTTGGAATAGCCTTTGAAATCGAACTTCAAAAGCCTTTTTCCCAAAAGGCGAATCCAATCCGCGGGGGCCACGCCAAACTTAATCATGTTGCTGATGTCGAAATAGGCGCCTACGGTATCGTCTTTGAACTGATCAACATAGGCGTTCATCTGTTCGGGTTTGGTGATGAAATTGTTCCAAACGGTTTCGATGGCAATCTTGACACCGGCCTCCTTGGCCGCCGGGATCGCCTTTTTTACCTCGATGGCACTTCGTTCGAAGCATTGCTCATAGGTGGCGTCTTTGTTTACCACCCCGGGAACAAGTAGGACCGTGCTTCCCCCGTAGGCTTTGCAATCTTGGATGGCACCTAAAAGGGCATCCAAACCCTTTTTGCGAACCGCCTCATCGGGATGGCTAAGGGTATCGCGCCAGTGAACCGAATCCACGACACCGTGGATTTTGATACCCGTCTTATCGCGAGCCTTGCAGGCTTCTTGGACATTGACCCCGGATGGGCTGTCCATCTCAACACCTTCGAACCCCAATTCTTTGATTCGTTTGAATTTGTCCTCGACAGAACCAGGTCCGCCAATCATGCCGAATTTAACCGCCAATTTTAGTTTGAGTTTCTGAGCGGGGGTCTGTTCAAAGGCTTTGATAGAACGGGACCAAACAGCACCAGCGCACATTGCGCTGGCCGCTCTGGTGAATGCGCGTCGAGTTAGGGATGGAAACATGGCAAATCTCCTTTGGGTAAAAAACTACTTGGGTGGCTCCCGGAGCCTCAGGTAGGCGAAGAAATCTATAATTTCCTGATCGGAAAGGCCGTCTAGTGCTTTTTCCGGCATTAAGGATGCGGGACTCGCATTCATCTCCTCGATCTGAGCCCGAGGAACAACGATCCGTTCCCCTTTGACATCGATCAAAGTTACCGCCCCGGCCGTTTCCTCTGCCACCAAACCCGTAAGGAATCGGCCATCTTTGGTGGTAACAATAAAGGCGCGAAATTCAGGGCGAATATTTGCACTGGGGTCGACAATGTGCCCGACAAGTGGAGCGAGCGTTTGTCTTTCCGCAGAAGTTAAGTCAGGTCCCACTTTTTGGCCTTTGCCGAAAAGTTGGTGGCAGGTCGCGCATTTTTGTTCATAGATCGGCTTGCCCTTGGCGGGATCCGCGGACCCGGCCCGGCCAATGATCAATTGAATGTAGGACATGCGAGCTTGTTTTTCGCCATCGGTTGCCGGGCTCAATTTGCCCCACTTTTTCTCCAGTCGCTTCAACAATTCCGGATCCTTGTGGCCGGACATTTTTCGAGCCAATTCAAGGGTAACCAACTCTTTTCCAAGGGCTCCGGTTTCCTCCGAGTCCAGCAACAATTTCGCCGTGGCGGGGCGCGAAGCCAACAGATTTAGGGCGGCGTTTGTTGTGCCCTTTGGTAACTTGGGAAATCGTTTGATTACCGTCGGTCCAATGGCAGGATTGGCAAACCCGGCCAACCCATCCAAGGCGGCAATCTGAACCTCGGGCTGGTTTGAGTTTTTCACCACATCCAACAGGGCTTCTCCCGCATCCGGTTTGCCGCTTTGGGCCAAGAGTTTAATAAGGGCTATGCGTTCCTTGGCCTCGGTTTTCGTGCCGGTAGCCAAAGCCAGAGCATGAAACCAGCTATCCTCATCGCCTAGCCTTGTGCCGATGGAAATCCATTGAACCGAGACCGTGTCGCCAGATCGTTTGTCGTCGAGCCAAACTTTAAGCGGGTCGGGCATTTTTTCTAAAAACTGTCCTTCAAGGGATTTTTCGAGCCCGCTTAGGGCAGGTTTGCCCCCTTTCTTGAGCAGATTGGCAACCACCTTTGTACCGTTTTTTATGTCCGAAGCCATAAAACGGCGTGCCAAGCGTTCAATAAGTGTCGCCTGAACCAATGGGGAATTTACCCATACCGGATCGTTGATCCACGAGGCAATGGTTGCCTGCCCTTTCACCGCATGGGTTTCGATGGCCCACCAAATCAAGAGTGGAAGAAAAACATCCTTGGCAGCCTCCGTTCTAAGGCACAAGGTTTTGATGATCCCCAAGGCCGCTTTGGCGGGCCAACGCCTTGTCGAACAGGCCAACTGAGCCAAAACCCTTAGGTTTTCCTCGGTTTGGGCCAACCCCTCGAGGGCGATTTGGGTATCAGGACCAAGTGTCAAAGGATCGCCAAGGAACCGGATGGACCACATACGAACCGCCCAGTCCGCATGAGCAAGATACTTGACAAGCAGCTCTTCCTTTAGCAAACCCGAGGCGTTAAGTGCCCAAAGTTTGCGAACGGGGTTTAGCGTGTTGGGTGTGTCGAGGGAGGAAATCAAACCGCCCGTGGTGTTGGCATCTTTTCGCTCATACAGAAGGCGAAGGGCTTCGCGTTGCCACCAAACTTCGGGATGATCCAGTAGGGCAATTAGCTCTTCGGAGGAAAGTTTTTGGGTATCAAAAGGAGCCAAGGGGATTGCGGTTTTGGCTTCGATCTTAAAGATTCGGCCATTGCGTTTGTCCCAAGTGTCGATCGGGTCAAGGTGGGTGGCCCGGTGATCGTGCCAGTCGGCAACATAAATGGCCCCGTCCGGCCCGTCGAACAGGTCCACGGGGCGAAACCAGGGGTCCCTAGGGTTGAGAAATGCCCCCCCGTGGGATGCTTTGTAGGTGCTGCCATTTGGTTCGAGCTTGTGCCAATTGACGACGCTAGACAAGAGGTTGCCGGCAATGTAGGTTTTGTCAAATTGGGGACCCAAGGCCTGCCCCTGATGGAAAACTCCGCCGCAGGTCACATGGCCCCCTTGAAAACTCTGATAGGGGACATGGTCGAAATACCCATAAGAGTGCGGATTTTGCAACGGGCCATGTTTAGCAAAACCCTTAATGTGATAGGCCCCCTGGTATTGATGCAAAAGAGCGAATCCCCCCCAGTTGGTGCCGGCCAACACCTCGCCTTCAGGGCTAAAATCCAGTCCCCAAGTGTTGCCACCCCCCTCGGAAAACAGTTCGAATTTTTTGCTGACGGGATGAAAGCGCCAAATGCCCTGTTGGAAGGTGAGGCCTCTGATCTTGGCGGTTACGGTACTCCCCTGGGCCCCATACAACCAGCCATCCGGGCCCCAAATCAACGAGTTTCCGTGGGCGTGGGAATCCTCCATGCCAAACCCGTCGACAAGCATTTCGGGATCACCATCGGCAACATCATCACCGTTTTTGTCCGGATAAAAGAGTAAATAGGGGGCTTGAAGGACATAAATCCCCCCATTACCGATGGCAAACCCGGTTGCCAAATTTAGACCGGTGATGACATCCTTCGATTTTCGAAAGCGGCCATCGGGCCCGGGATCTTCCAGAATTGTGATTTTGTCCGCACCCTTGGGACCTTTTGGGGGCGGTTGGGGCTTTTTGTCCCAAATCGTCCGGAGGTATTGGTCTCGACTGACCGGTTTTAGCCCTTCCGGGTTGGGATATTGAAGGTATTGCAGCACCCACAACCGACCCTTATTGTCGAAACTCATCGACAAGGGTTGCCGAACCTGAGGTTCCGCACCCACCACAACAGCCCTTAGTCCGGGAGGGGCAACGGCCCGTGCCTGACTTTGGTCGGGGGTGTAGTTTTGAGCGATTAGGGGTTGCCCCCCTAGGGAACTAAGGAGGAGGCAAAAACAAAACAATCGGAAATGGGCAGCCATGAGGAAGTAGGCCTCTAGGGCAAGCATTTGCGGCCAAAGGATGACCCGCTAAGGTTTGTAAAAATTATTCTACAAACTCGGCTTGAACAGGGGCGGGGAGGAGGCCAATCTTGTGCCCTTCTTCCAAAAGGCGGCGAATGGCTACCCTACCTCGATCGCCATAATCGAGGGTCCAATCGTTGACATACATTCCCACAAATTGGTCCGCAAGGGCGGGATCCATCCCCCGGCCATATTTAAGCGCATGGACCAGGGCCTCTTCTCGGTGTTCAAGGCCATAGCGAATGCTTTTTTTAATGTCGGTGCTTATTTGGCGCATCAGGGTTGGGCCAAGGTCTTTGCGCACAACATTGCCCCCCAGAGGGAGAGGCAATCCTGTCTTTTCTTTCCACCAAACACCCAAATCGCAAACCGAATGAAGCCCCTGTTCCTTATAGGTAAGCTGCCCTTCATGGATTAACAACCCAACCTCTTGGCGGCCGGAAATCACTTCTTCAGGGATCTTGTCGAACTCGACAACCTCGTGGGTAAAGTTCCTTTCCAAGGCAAGAGAAAGGGTCAAAAAAGCCGTGGTAAGGGTGCCGGGAATGGCGATTTTTTTGCCTACTAGGTCGCCAAGGGTCATGGGTGTTTTTGCCACAAGGAGAGGGCCATAGCCATCACCCATGCTTGATCCGCTGGATAAAAGCGCGTATTTGTCGAGGAGGTGGGCGTAGGCATGAATGCTAACGGCGCTGACCTCCAATTCGCCCTGAAGGGCTCGACGGTTAAGCGTTTCGATGTCTTCCAATTGGTGGACATAGCGAAGCCCGGGAGTTACCATTTTTTCGTTGGCAAGGGCATGAAACATGAAGGCATCATCAGGATCGGGGCTATGTCCTACGCGAATCACCCTTGGTTCTGTCATGAAAAAGGCTCCGGGAAATGGGTACCATCCATGCTAGGCTAACCGCAAAAACCCACATCCGCCAACGAATTATTTGGCTTTGCATTTTTCCGGTTTCTAAATGTCCCTGCCCAACCACTACCCTAACTCAAGGAAATGGGGGATACTTTCGGTTTGGAGAAAGGAAATTGGTTGTATCATAACAAGACTTGGTGGAGTGAGGCTTTGGTTGTGGTTTAGAGCGTATTTTGGCTCCTATTCCGTTAACAAAAAATTTGGGAGAACCGGCCGGTGAGCGTGATTCGAGTGGGATTGATTCAGATGCGAATGGTTGAGGATGCTTTGGCGAATTGGGCCGAAGCGGAGGCCAGAATTGTCGATGCGGCTGGAAAAGGTGCCAATCTTGTGGTCCTACCCGAGCTATTTCTAACCCCTTATTTTTGTCAGAAAGAAGATCCCGCCCTTTTTGATTTGGCCGAGCCGATTCCCGGCCCAACTTCTCAAAAGCTGTCGGCATTGGCGAAAAAACTGGGAATTGTTCTCGTGGGTTCTCTTTTTGAAAAACGGGCACCGGGGATTTATCACAACACCGCCATCGTTTTGGAAAAAGACGGTTCCTCATTGGGAATCTATCGCAAGATGCACATTCCCCATGATCCCCTTTTCTATGAAAAATACTATTTCACCCCGGGAGATTTGGGCTTCAAATCTTTTGATACTTCCGTGGGGAAAGTAGGCGTCTTAATTTGTTGGGACCAGTGGTACCCCGAGGCGGCAAGGGCTACCGCTCTCACAGGTGCCCAAATCTTGGTTT
>SIAL01000215.1 GCA_009691815.1 Gemmataceae bacterium
ATGATGGGAATGGGTGGCGGCATGGGTGGCCTCGGCGGCATGGCAGGCATGGGCGGCATGGGCGGCGGCGGAATGATGGGACAAGGCGGCATGGGCGGCATGGGCGGCGGCATGCAGGGCATGGGCGGCGGAATGATGGGCATGGGCGGCATGCAGGGCATGCAGGGCCAAGGCATGGGCGGCGGCATGGGCGGCGGCGCTCTTGGCTTCCAAGGCGGCCCCGACTACCAATCCCTTATCTACACCATCAGGTACATGATCGGGACTACCAAAGACTGGGCCTATCAACCACCAATGCCAGGTATGATGCCTACCGATCCTACCGGTAGCATGTTTTCCCAAACCAATCCCGGAAGCCCGGATGGTACCTTCAGTGAAAACGGTGGAGCCTTGGGGCCCTATCCCCCCACATTCGCTCTCATTGTGCGAAACACCAGTCGCACCCACACGGGGCGCTTTACTCCGCCCTTTACCTTCAATGCGGCGAACAATCCCAACCCCAACGCCATGGTGGCCAAGCCGGGTGAAAAACCGGCTATTGCCGCCAACAACAAGCCAGGCGAACCGGCCAAACCGGGCAATGCCCAACAGGCGGTGGCCAAGGCCACCAACAACAAAGGGGGAATGGGTGATCCCCGCACCGTTTGGCAAGAGGCCCTTGAACAGGGTCACGCCAACCCCGGTTTGATCATGGCGACGGCCCACTGGCTCGGCGTCAACGGTCACTGGGAACATGCGGCCGAGTTCCTTAAAGCGAACATCCGCACAGGCATCGTGATCAAGCCTTGGGTTTATGAAGCCCTGACCGTCGCTCTTCGCGAATCGGGTGCATCACCCGAGGAAATCGAAAAGGCCGAGGTGGCGGTTGCCGACCTGGAACCGCTTGATTCCAAGGGTTTTGTCCGGGCCGCAAAAGGTATGGCCTCCTCGAAAAACTATGATCGGGCTTTGGCGTTTGCGCGTCAGGCTTCCATTCTTGATCCGATCAATCCGCAACCCTTGGTGGACACCTTGGCCTATGCCGAGTTGGCCAACAAACCCGAGCTGCTCTCATGGGCGGCGTCCAGACTCCTTGCCAAGGATTGGGCGGACAACAACGAAGTGGTTCATGATCGCGCCAAGGCTCAGCTTTTCGGCATGGCGGCTCGGCTGGAACCCCGCGATCCCGAGGCGGCCAAACGCCTCAAGGACATCCTTGGCACGGCGGTGCGCCGAGACCTCGTGGTTCACCTGGCCTGGAAGGGCGACGCGGACCTTGACCTTCGCGTCAAAGAACCCACCAATAGTGTCTGCTCGACGCTACAGAAGCAAACCATCGGCGGTGGCGTTCATGTTGGTAACGACATTCTCACCAAGGGCAACGAAAGCTATATTGCTTCGGAGGGCTTCCCGGGAGTGTACGAGATCAAAATCGAAACCATCTGGGGCAAGACCCTTGGGGAAAAGGCTCAACTGCGGATCATCCGCAATCAAGGAACCCCGGAACAGTTCGAAGAGGTGATGCAAATCGACCTTAAGAACGCCAAGCCGATTAAACTCAAGCTTGAAACCGGTCGACGGGCGGAGTTTGCCTTCGTGGCACCTCCCGAGCATATCAAGAAAACCATCACCAAGGGCGAGTTGGCAACCAAGGTTCAAGATCGCCTGCGCAACATCGCCGACCCGGCCATCACCGGAGTCAACGCCATCCGCCTTAGTGCAAGTGGCCCTGGGGTCCAGTTGAGCCAACCCGAGGCTCCCCGTACGGAACAGGCCAATGGGCCAAGTCAGGTTCTCTACCAAACCCGCGTCAACTCCTTTATGAAAAACGCCATGGATGTTACCGCCCAGGTTGTTGCCAGCCCCAATGGCCGCGGGTTGCAGGTTCGGTACAACACGGTTGACAACGGCAAACCCCTAGGGGTCCCCGTTGTAAACAGCTCCATCATTCCCGGCGACGACTAACTCGTTGTCTCGTTGAACCAGCAAAAAGGGCGGGGGAAAGTTCCCTCGCCCTGATTTCATGGAAACCCTTTTCCTGGTGACAAACATGGAGTTGATTCTCACACTCCTGTCCGGCAATCAGTCGGGCCACATGAGCCGCGTCCGTGGTGAACGACTTGTGGTAGGTCGCGCCACCGGCAGCAAAATCCGAATCCCCTCCTCTCAAGTTTCCCGTTCCCACGCCTTAATCACTTGGCAAAAGGCTGAGGGAGGTTACTACCTCGTCGAGGACATGGGCAGCACAAATGGAACTTTTATCAACCAAATTGCGGTGATGAATCCGGTGGCGGTCTTGCCCGGAGACGACCTCCATTTTGGAAGCATCGCTTTTCGCATCCACTATCGGATGGAGCCCAAGGCCCTAAAGCGGCTCTCCTCCATGCGAAGGGAGTCGGGTTACCCCTCTCCCGGTGCCACCCCTCGGGCCGCCTTGGCCATTCCGGTGGAGGATTCGATCCCCTTGGCCGACATTATCGAAGATGCCCCTTCCACCCAAGATTTTGTATCCGAGCTTCCCGGTGTTGACCTATTTGATGATGCCCCTATTCCCTTGGCGGGTTTAACCGGGTCGGAACACCTTGACATGTTTCAAGAACCCCCCACCCCCTATCAGATCGATGAGGCCCCTATTCCCTTATTGGATCCTCCGATGACCTTGGCCGACGATTTGCAAAACGACTTGGACGATTTTGACCTCGACGAATTGGGCCGCGGTTTGCAGGCACGGAATATGCACTTGGCGGATATGGCCAAGTTGTTGGGGGAAGACGATTCGCCCCCCGTGGATTCGATAAAGCCGCCTCCCCGGCCAAAACGCTGATTGGCCCCCTCATTTCCTTTGACCCGGCTGGATATTCCGGGAAAAGGCCCTGCCCCAACCATAGAATCGCTATTTGGCAAAAGGGCGGAATCGACCCAATAAGGGCGGTTTTTGCACTGGCGCATTGGAAAACACGAATACTTAGGTGGTTGCCAGATTATGAAAGCAGGGATTGTCGGGTTGCCCAATGTCGGAAAAAGCACACTTTTCAATGCGCTAACTAGCTCTAAAGGGGCACAGGCCGCAAACTATCCTTTTTGTACGATCGAGCCCAACGAGGGGATCGTTCCCGTCCCCGATCCACGCCTTGGCCGCATCACCAAATACATCGTTCCCCAAAAAATCATCCCCTCCGCCCTTACGCTTGTGGATATTGCCGGCATCGTCAAGGGCGCAAGCGTTGGCGAAGGGCTAGGCAACAAATTCCTAAGCCACATCCGCGAAGTCGATGCCATTATTCAGGTGGTGCGGTGCTTTTCCGACCCGGATGTGGTTCATGTGTCGGGCAAGGTCGATCCACTTATGGACATGGAAACGATCGACATCGAATTGATGCTTGCGGATATGCAAACATTGGAGAATGCCCTGCCCCGGGCGGAACGGGCGGCAAAGGGGGGCGACAAGGAGGCCAAGGAACGGGTCGAGGGAATCAAAAAGAGCCTTGCCCACCTCAGAACCGATCAACCCTTGCGCAAATTGACGCTGGATGAAAATGAAACCTTGGCGATGTCCAGTTTCGGATTGATGACCGCCAAGCAGATCCTTTATGTTGCCAATGTGGATGAAAATGACCTTGCGGGCGAGGGGCCGTTGGTGATGCAGGTTCGGGCATTTGCCGCCAAATTGGGTGCGGAAGTGGTTCCCGTGTGCGCCAAGCTTGAAGCCGAAATTGCTGAACTAGACGAAGCCGATCGCGGAGAAATGCTTGCCTCCGCCGGGATCACCGAACCCGCTTTGGCTATGCTCGCACGGGCGGCCTATAAGGCGTTGGGTTTTCAAAGCTACTTTACCGCGGGTGAAAAAGAGGTCCGGGCTTGGCCCGTTCCCGTTGGCTCCTCCGCGCCCAAGGCGGCCGGGGTCATTCATACCGACTTCGAGCGGGGCTTTATCCGGGCCGAGGTTTACACCCTAGAGGATCTCGAACATTACAAGGCCGAAAAAGAGATCCGGGCCGCGGGCAAACTCCGGCTAGTCGGGCGCGACTATATCATGCAGGATGGCGACATTTGCCATTTCCTTTTCAATGTTTAGGACCAAAATCAATCCGCCCGTTTGTTCCTAATGATCTCTGGCCTTTGCCGACCTAAGCATAGGGGCCGGAACGACTTACTCGTCCACCACATCCGCCAACGCGCCGATGGCAACCATCTCGTGGCGGGCAAGGTAAATCTTTTTGCGGTTTCTTTTGATGCCCGTCAACGCGCTTGCCGCGACATAGTTTTCTCGGGTGGTTTCCGTGTCGCGAAGGTCGTGAATGTCCGCGTTTTTCAACTCGAGGAAATGCTCGTTGTATCCGGTAAATTCACCCAACACCACATACTGGCTGGACACATCCACCACCACCCGTTGGTCGAGAAGGCCGTCTAGGTATTTGTCTTGGCTCATGAAGGACACTTTCAAAGGCCGGGCTAGGGAGGCGACTCTTGGCCGGGTTAGCAAATGGGGCTTTGGTGTATTGCTTGGATTCCTAGGATAATGCTAGGAATCATAAACTGACCCGGCCCCAAAGGGATCGGTCGAATCATTCGTTTTGGAGGCAATAGACTATGGATGCCCTGCCCGAACGCATCGTGGTAAATGACCATGACTTCCGGGGTGCGTGCATGCACATTGCAAAGCACAATCTTGTCGCCTTGGACACGGAATTCGTCGGCGAAGACACCTACAAGCCCGAAATCTGTCTGGTTCAGATCGCGACCCCCGAGGAATTGATCCTCATCGACACCATCAAAGTCAAGAACATCGAACCGCTTTGGAAGCTCTTGGTGGAACCGCACCGGGAAGTGGTGGTTCACGCCGGCCGGGAAGAGATTCGCCTTTGCCAACTGGCCATTGGTTTGGCCCCCCCCAAATTGTTCGACATCCAAATTGCCGCCGGGCTGGTCGGGTTTGGTTTTCCCGTGGGCATGGCCCAGTTGCTCCAACAGATTCTCAATAAACGCATCAACAAAGCCGAAACCCTGACCGATTGGCGTGTCCGCCCCCTCACCTCGGCTCAGGTCCGTTATGCTTTTGATGATGTCCGCTATCTGTTGGCGGCTCACGCCGTGTTGGTCACCCGGCTAAAGCAGATGGACCGACTCGAAGCCGCCCAGGAGGAGTTCATTCGGCTGATTCATTGGAGTCCCGACGAAGTGGGCGAAGTGGGCTTGGAGAAATGGCGGCGCATCAAAGGTGCCGGGCAGCTCGATCGCAAGAAACTGGCCCTTTTGAAAATGATTTTTGATTGGCGGGAAAAGCGGGCCAGCAAGCTCAATCGGCCAGCCCGCACCCTTTTGCGCGATGATCTGGTGATCGAAGTGGCAAAGCGGATGCCCACAGCCGATCGGGATCTCACCCTGATTCGGGGTCTGCAAGCAAGAGACATTCCGGATTTGGTCGAGATGGCCAATCAGGTCAGAAAGTTGACTCCCGAACAGTGTCCGGAACCCCCGGAGAAGGATATCGAAACCCCCGCCATGGTGATTGCCTCGGGTGTTTTAAGCGCGGTGCTGGGCGATATTTGCATTCGTCAAAAGTTGGCGCAATCGCTGGTGGCTTCTTTGAGCGAGATCCGCGCGGTGGTGCGGGCCAAAGGCCAAAACAAGCCCATCCCTGAAGGACTTTCGCTCCGCGAGGGGTGGCGCCGCAAACTGGTATGGCCGCTGATCGAAGCAGTTTTGGACGGCAAACGCCTCCTCCGGCTTAAGGACTTGGCAAACGAAAGCCCCATCGAGTATCAGCTACCGGAGGAAACCGGAACAAAAGAGAAGGACAATTAAGTATTAAGAATTAAGAACAGAATTACATCCTTAACGATGTTGTTCTTTTCGAGCCGGATTTACGAGCCAAAACATCCGTGACGAATTTTGTGTTGGGCCATTCGCCAATTCATCCAAACCGACGAAAATCTAGGCGAGCGTGGGGTGTTAACCCCATGATTCTTAGGGATAATACCAAGCCGGAAATATCAATGACGGACAATTAGGAAAAAGAATTGCATCGTTTGAGCTGTTGTGCTTTACGCGTCCGGCTCGTAAGCTTTCCGCCCCTCGTACCGAGCTACTTCGCCTCAATCAATGATTTTGGAGATCGGGTACTCTACAATGCCCCGGGCGCCCGCGGCACGAAGGGCGGGGACGATTCGCCGCACCAGCGATTCATCGAGAATCGTATTCACATCGACCCATTGGGCATCCGACAAGGAAGAGATCGTTGGTGTCTGAAGCGCGGGCAATACTTTTAGGACCTGATCCAAATCGGACCGCTTGACATT
>SIAL01000216.1 GCA_009691815.1 Gemmataceae bacterium
GCGTACGATTAGTCTGCCGTCCCAAGCAGGTCCCCATCTTCCGAAAGTACAGTTCTTAGGACCTCCTTTTTCCAGTCCGATTGATGAATGGGCCAACCCCAGACGGTCATGCCACCTTGGCTAATGCGTCTGGCACGGCTATAGTGGGCCACATATTCGCGACATTCCTTTTCCACGGGCCAAAGCACTTTACCCGCCCGGGGACCGTTTGAGGCTCGGTGGGATAGGGTGCCATGGTCGATAATGCTAAGAACGGTAGGTTCGGCGGAATCCAACAATCTTTGCGCCACCAGTTCCATGGGGGTAAAAGCAAACCGGGTTAGGACTTTGGCAAAGTCGCCCTCCACATTGCGCCAAATATCCCGAAACCACAAAGGCGGCACCATAAGCCGGTCCACCAAAGCTCTGACCCAGCTGGCCGGTAGTTTTTCCCCGGACTCGGCCCCCAAAATGTCCCCGACCCTGGGAAGCAAAAAGTGGGCGATTGCCTGGGCCGCAAGCCGCTGGCGACTCTCCTCTTTTAAGGAGTCCCCCAAGAGAAGTTTTCCTTTCGAGGCGGCCCGTTTACGACTCAAACCAGTTGCCTCATGGGCGGTTTCTTTTTGGATTCCCGGAATGGACAGGGCAAGTTCCACCCAGTCAACCGGGGGCTGAAAAAGTCTCATGCTTTCCAAATAGGAACCCACCACTCGATCGATGGCCGAGTGAAGGTCCAAAAGGTTCATTGCTTCATCCATGGGCTGACCTTTTCCTCCCCTTGTTTCCCGCATGGGGGTTTCCAAAAGATTTCGCTGGCTTCCCTAAAACCACCACCCATGCTATTTGTATGTACACATGAACAGTAAAAAGCAAGGCTTTGCCTTTTGCTTCGCGAAGAAAATCCGGTATACTATAGCTAATGGGTGATCGATCCAAGGTTGCCCTCCCTCCTTCCCAAAGGCATCCACCCACCTTGCCTTAGGTTCCTGTGAGTACGCCATGAAAACGCTAGTCAATCTGAGTCTGATTCCGTTTGTTATTTTGGCCACGACCTGTTTAAGGGCTGGGGTACCAACCGACCCGGCGGAAATCGCCAAAGTGGTAGGCCAACCCGCCCGAATCGACATCACCCCCGCCAAATTAATCCTGCTTGGACCCAGATCCTCCAGACAACTGTTGGTCCAAGGGACCTACGCCGATGGATCCATTCGTGACCTTACGCCTTTTGCCCAATTTGAAGCGCAAAAGGGGTTGGAAGTCCGCCTAAGCGAGGGCGGGTTTGTGGAAGCGACCGCAAACTCTACCGGGTTCCTTGCGGTAAAGGTTGCCGGCCAAACCATGCAGCTGCCTGTTGAAGCTGTCGATGTGGACAAAGCCCGTCCTATTTCTTTTCGGCACGAAGTGGTTGCCACCCTCAATGCGGGTGGTTGCAACATGGGTGCCTGTCACGGTACCCCCTCCGGGAAAAATGGGTTCAGGCTTTCGTTGCGTGGCTCCGATCCGTCCTTGGACTATACCCAACTTACCCGAGATGTGCTCGCTCGCCGGACCGGTTCCCAAGACCCCAAGCAGAGCCTTATGCTTTTGAAGGCTTTGGGCCAAGTTCCCCACGAAGGGGGACAGCGATTTGCCTCCTCGGCGGTAACCGCACGGGCCATTCGGCAGTGGATTGCCGAAGGTATGAAAAACGATGAGCCCACCCTTCCCGCGGTTAGCAAGGTAGTCATTGAACCGGGTTCACGGATGTTGGTAAAGCCCTCTAAGTGGCAGCAACTGTCCATTTCGGCCCAATTCAAAGATGGAGCCATTCGGGATGTAACCCGATTTTCCAATTTCTCATCCAGCGACCCGGCGATAGCCGAGGTTTCCCTCTCCGGCCTTGTGGAATTTCGCCAACCAGGCGAGGTGGCCATTTTGGTCCGTTACCTCGAGGAGTTGGTGACCGTTCGTTTGAGCTACCTTGAACCCAAGGCCAATTTTGTTTGGAAAGCCCCCTCGGAAACCAACTTTGTCGATAAAACCGTTTTCGCCAAACTAAAAACTTTTGGAATCCTACCTAGCGAAATCTGCTCCGATGCGGATTTCGTTCGCCGGGTGAATCTGGACCTTTGTGGGATATTGCCCGATGGCGCTGCGGTAACTGCCTTCATTGCCGACAAGGACCCGACCAAACGGGCCAAGCTGGTGGATAGCCTTTTGGAACGATCGGAATATGCCGATTTTTGGACTCTTAAATGGTCGGATGTGATTCGGTCGAGCCGCAAAACAATGCAGCTCAAAGGCATTTTTGTTTTTCAAAATTGGCTCCGGGGACACATCGAAGCCAACACCGGAATTGACAAAATTGTTCGCGAACTCCTAACCTCGTCCGGCAGCACATTCTCCAACCCCGCCGCCAATTATTTCCGTATCGCCAAAGACTCTCAGAATCTGGCCGAAACCACCGCCCAGCTTTTCTTTGGCATTCGTATGCAGTGCGCCAAATGCCACAACCATCCGTTCGAACGCTGGAGCCAAGACGACTACTACAGCATGGCGGCGTTCTTTTCGCAAGTGGGTAACAAACCCGATCCCAATCAACTTGGGCCAAAGCCCGAAACCCCCGGGGCAGAAATCGTATTCGTTCGTCGTGAGGGCGAAGTCACTCAACCCCGCACCGGTAAGGTGATGCCTCCCAAATATATGGGTGGCGGAATTGCCAAAATTGAACCGGGTCAAGATAGACGAGAAGCCTTGGCGCAATGGGCCACCTCCGCGGAAAATCCTTTCTTTGCCAAGGCCACGGTAAATCGCATCTGGTTTCATTTGGTCGGCAAAGGAATTGTTGATCCCGTGGACGATTTCCGAGAATCCAATCCTTCGGCTAACGACCCCCTCCTTGAGGCCCTGGCCCAAGACTTTATCAAGTCCGGTTATGACCTGAAGCACATGATCCGGGTGGTTTGCGCCTCTTCAACCTATCAACTTTCGACCAATGTCAATGACAGCAACAAAGACGAAAGTCGCTACTTCTCTCACGGTGTTTCCAAGCTCCTTACCGCCGAGCAACTTTTGGACGCCATTTGTAAAGCGACCGAAATTCAGGAGAAGTTTCCCGGAATGCCCCCTGGAACCCGTGCCACGCAACTGCCTGACACCGAGGTAAACCACATTTTCCTAAAGACCTTTGGGCAGCCCGCGAGGGAACTGGCTTGTGAATGCGAACGCGAAAGCGATTCCAACTTAGCTCAGGCACTTCAGCTTATCAATGGTCCAACCATCAATGACAAGCTCAAAGCTCCCGACAACCGCATTGGGCGCCTAATCAAGGAAAAGAAAACGGATGTCCAGATCCTTGAGGAACTTTACCTCGAAACGGTTTCCCGTACCCCCACTAAAGAAGATTCGGCCATTGCTTTGGGACATCTGGCCAAGGCCAAGGACAAACGGAAAGCGTGGGAAGATATTCAATGGGCCCTGATTAACACCAAGGAGTTCCTTTTCAGGCACTAACCGCTTTTACGGGGCGCCATGACCGCCGGGGAATTTCGTAAATGGGCCTTGGGGCATCCCGAGGCTTTTGAGGGGTCCCACCAACAACACCCCGACTTTCGTGTGGGCAAAAAGATATTCGCATCCCTTGGTCCCGATGAAACATGGGCGATGGTTCGTTTAAGCCTGGTGGACCAGATTGTTTTCGTGAATGAGGATATTGTCGCCCACAAACCCGCAACCGGGGCTTGGGGCCGATCGGGCTGCACCATCATTCAATTGGCTATCGCGGATAAAACCCTTGTGAAAAAGGCAATTCAACTAGCTTGGGAAAATTGTGTCCCAAAAAAATTGCTAAAGGACTCAGGCCGGGATTGATGGATGTTTATTTCACCAGTTTTAAGGTTTCCCAAACGGTGGGATCGTCAATCGAAATGTTCTCGACACTCGCCAGAAGCACTTGTTCTCCTAGTTGACGATCCATCACTCGATAAAAAAAACCAAGTTCAGGGTTGGTCACAGGATCGAAGCCATGTAAGGCAACCGCCGATAAAAACGCCTCGATTTCGTATCCTTTGCGAAATCTTCGGGAGCGAAAAGCCACGCTTTTTGGCGAAAGAATCGGGGCATTTGCCATGGCCCCTTTCACCTGCCCCTGAACAAAAATCGCATCCTTGAGGTCGGGGCCTCCTCCGGCCGGAAGAAAATGAAATTGGTGACAAAAGGCGGTGGCTCGGTGGATGGACCGGGTGGGTTGGGTGTCGATCCAGAGGGTCAATCCATCGCTTTGGGGAATGCGGTCGGGGTCCCCACAGGGGTCGAGACTTTTTCCGGATACCACAAGGTGAAAATAAAGCCCCGCGGGGTTCCATCCAACAGCGAGGTCGGCAAAGTTGTTGCAGCCACTTAATGCCGCCAAGTTGTCAATGAAATAGGTTTCGCCCATGGAGGGAAAGCGTCCTTCAAAATCTCCGTTAACGGGAAGGCAGGGATGAATCACTCGCAAAAGAAGCCGCGGTGAAATCAATTGCATCTTTTGGCATCCGTAATGAAAGTTGGGAAGGAGATAAAGGCTATCAAGGAGACCCGTGGAACCAACCCAAAAGATGGTCACACATCGCCCGTGAAGGGTAGTCCCAACCCGATTGGGGCGAAGTATGGTAGAGCTGGTTGGCCTGTTGGAGCAGGTTTCTGGCGATTCCATTTTCGCCCCCTTCCAACGCCAATAGGCCGGCAAGCGCCAAGGAATCGGCTTCGGTACGGAAATTTTCCGCAAGGCCTTCGACCTTGCGTTGGGAAAGTTGCCCCGTAAACGCCTGATTAACCCAGCCACCCAACCCCAGATTCGGGCCAATTCGGTCAAGGATCGCCTGACTAATCACCAGCCCGGCCAAAATGCGTGGTGCCTGATCTTCAACAACTTTTTCCGGGGGAAAGGCCAAGGATTGGCATTCCCCACGGGCGGATCCGTATTGCCCAAGGGCGGCAAGGGCCTGAACCCTCGACCAATGGAATTGATTCGTGTTCACCGAATTAAGAATGTCTGACTCGGTCCATTTTTCAACCTGATCCGCCGCGCCGGTGAAAAGCAGTAATTGGATCTCTAATTGAAGGCCATTTGTGCCAAACGCCGCCACATCGCTCGCAAGGAGCATCATGAGTGCTTCGCGGGCAAGTCCAAAACCCATGGCACTTCGGACTCGATCATAAACCCGTAGGCCGTCAGACTCTTTGTGCCATTGGTCACCGCGCAATTTGACCTCGGCCTCCATGGCATCGAGTTGCTTGCTGTTTTCGCGCATTTGACGAAGATATTCCCCCGGATCGACCCGAGGTGGGGGACCCATTTGCGCCATGATTTCTTCATGCTTTCGCAATTGTTCCAAGGCAAAATCGAGGTATCCAAACTCACGATATTGCATGCCAAGCCGAAGGTGGACTTCCGCCAAGTCGGGGGCAAGGCGGGCTGCTTCCGCAAAAGCCCTTGCCGCTTGGACCTTTCTTAGCTGAGTTAACCCGGGCATATTTGCCCCCCAGTTCCTTTCAAGAGTATCGGTGGACAACGCCAAATAAGCTTTTCCCAAAAGCAACCAGGCTTGGGCATCTTCGGGGTGGCGAAGGGAGGCTTTCCTAAGCGATTGAATGGCCAGGTAGATTGGTGCGGGAGAGGGTTTTGCCATGGCAAATGCAAATTGCTCCTGAAGCGATAGTACCCACCCTTCGACCGGCTTTAGGGGCGTGTTGGATGGTGTTTCCGGCCCCCGTACCGGCCCCGGCATTTGCAACCGCAGGGTCGCGTCTAGCGGAGCGGATCCGCCCACCCAAGTAGCCGCCGCCAAAAGCGTGGCACTCGCCTGGGCACCCACCCAACTGGGCAGGGCACGCCCCGGAGCAAGGCGGCCTTCCTTGGCAGCGAAAATAAAACACAACTCGGCAAAATCCCGATCAGGAGTCCAAGAAGCATCGGCATCCAAATAGGTTCTCCACCAATTTCCCGCCCCGGAAATAGGAGTTGGAGAGTCACGATAATTGTCTTCAATAGGACTATTTGAAGAAATTTTGTAAAGGCTAGATTCAGGTGTTAGGGCGGGGAGGCTCTTGAGGGAGTTTGGCGCAAAAAGGGCCATGGACCCTTCCCAGCCAACAAGGTTCCAATCGGGCATTGCCAAGATCATTCGAGAGGCGCTATTGACCCATCGGGCACGATCTAGGTCCAACACGAGGATCAGGTCGGATCTCCCCCTGGCATTTGCCATTCGGCCAGGTAGGGTCTTGGGATCTTCCCCGGA